>JBBQFZ010000109.1:0-8582 GCA_038322455.1 Gemmatimonadales bacterium
TGTTATAGAAGCCGAGATTGGCGTGGTTGAGTGCGTTAAAGACATCAAAAGTGAGTCCGAGCGCGACAGGAGTTCTGCCGAAGCTTGGAAGATCTTTGCGGAGGCGCATGTCGACGTTCTGGTACGGGAACGTGCCAGGGACGGTGAATCCACCTCTCTCGAAGTTCGGACAGAATCGCTGGCAGCCCACATCGATGTTCTGCTTGCCGCCCAGCGTTACGAGACCCGACCACTGTATCCCAAACAGGTAGGGCACGTCCGTGATCCAGTTGGCGACGATGCGATGCTTCTCGTCGTTTGACGCGTGCCTCTTGATCGTAGCTGCCTGCGGAAACGCAAATGTCTGGCCTAGCTCATCTTCCCCCTGAAGGGAGCGCTTCGCGTATGTGTAGGTAAGTCCGGCGCCCCAGCCAAACGCGTCCAACGATGGCCGGGTATAGGCCTTATCAAGCTGGAGCGACACCGCGTTGTACCAGGTCTTGACGTCGTTGGTCGAGTAGATGATCGACGCTATTCCGTGCGCACCCCAGTTGAAGGGGAAGTTGCAGCACGTTCCGTTATTGTTCAGTCCGCCGGCAGCGACGTTCCAGGTGAATCCATCAACGGCGCGCTGCGACGCGTAGGTGACGGCGGCCGAGAACTGACCAATGAGCTGCCGGACTCCAAGGCTCCACTGCGTGGTCTTCGGTACTTTGTAATTATTGTCCAGCAGCCACAGCTCGTGCAGGCCGCTCGACGTAGTGAGGCGATCGAGCGTTGCGGTATCGGCTGTGAGATAGGAATCCTGAAAAGCGACCTGCCCTGCAATCGGCGCCGTACCTTGCGGCGCAAAACGAATCGTGTAGGTCGGGTTGGAGATCTTGAGCTTCTCGTCAACGGCTACGTCAAAGGGAATTCGGTCGTAGTAAAGCCCCCATCCACCGAACACGGTGGTCCGGCTGGCCTCGTCGATTCCGTATGAGAAACCCACACGCGGCTGGAACGCCTTCTTGAACGGCTTGCGGTTGTTCCCCGTCGCTATGTACCGGCTGAGATCCAGTGGCACGAACAAGTTGACCCCTGACGGCGAATTGGCATTCGGCTGCGACATGTACGTCCTCAACGTATCCACGTAGTGGATGGGGCCATTGTTGGGCGAGACGTACCCGGTGTTCAGCATATTGCTCTCGTAATCCCAGCGAATACCGGCGTTGATGAGCAGTCGCTTAACCGGAGCCCAGTCATCCTGGAGATACGCGCCGGTCTGGTTGTTCTTGGAGTTGAAGAACGGGTCTCCCGAGCCGTACCTTAGCTCGAACGGAGTCGCATAGTTGTATGTCTGGACGCCGTTGCCAGTGTCTTGCGTCTGGGCATAGCGGAACTGTGGCACTTCATCGTTGCGCTTGTCGATGTCGTAGGTGTCGTGATTGAAGCTGAATCCGCCCTTGAAGACGTGCTCTCCCGCCAGCTGGAAGCCGGTAAAGGTGAGGTCATCGCGGAAACCAACGCGCTTCTGGATATACTCCTGAATCGAATTGGCGGCACCGATCACGTAGTCCGCGTTGTTCACTGTGTAGATCCGCCGCGCGTCCCCCGTCGAGTTCGGGCTGAAGCCGCGGTGGAATCGTGAGAAATCGATCTTTGATTCGTTGAGCCACGGCCCCGTGAAGTAGTTGTGCTTCAGCTGCACGACGGTGTTGTAGTTGTGATTGTTCGTCGCCGCCGCATAGCTGGTGCCGCCGCCGAAATCTTTGACGTCCGTTTCGTGGCGGTTGCTGAAGCTCAGCTCGGCTGAGGATTTTTCGTTGATCTCGCCCGAGAGCTTGCCGAAGAAAAGATTCTCCTTGAACGGCGATACAAAGCTGCCGTTGTACTGGCGGAGATTCACAGTATCCAGGGCCGGGAAGCCGGGCGGAATCGCTGCTATGTTCACGGCGTTCGCACGGTTCTGATAGTTCCCCTCGTAGGACCCGAAGAAGTGGATCTTGTCCTTGACGATTGGACCGCCGAAGCTGAAAGCGCTAAGCGTGCGCTTATAGTCGGGTTTCGGTGTCTTGTTCGCGCGCTGGAAGCTGTCCAGCTGCACCATGCTCTTGTTCTGAAACGCAAAGAGTGCGTTACCGCTCCAGACGTTGCCGCCGGATTTCGTGGTTGCCGTGATTACCGCGCTCGAGGCATTCTGATATTCCGCCTTGAAGTTCTGCGAGATCACGCGGTATTCCTGCACCGCGCTGCGGGGGAATGGGTTTCCGCGGCTCGCATCCTGACCGGAAATTCCGCCCTGGGTCAGTTCGTTCTTGAAGCTCGTGCCGTCGATGAAAAGATTGATGTTGGCTGGGGCTTGGCCGCCGGCAGAAACCGTCCTGGTATTTCCATTGACGCGGTCTTCGGTCACCGTCACGCCCGGAGCGAGAGCGGCCAGGTCGAGAAAGTTGCGACTGGGCGTGGGAAGCTTCGAGATCTGCGCCTGCGTTACGTTCGTGGCCACTTCTGAAGTATGAGTCTCAGTACCTGTTGTCGCAGTAATGACCTGCGTCTCCAACTGTGCGGCCTGGCTCGCCAGCGAGAAATCCTGGCTCTGGGTAGCGCCAATCTGGACCACAACGCGCCGATTTTGTGGCGAGCTGCCGATTCGCCGAACGCTCACGTCGTAGGTGCCCGGAACGATACCGACGAGTGTGTACCCTCCAGCATCATTCGACTGGGTCCCACGCGAGACGCCGTTGTCCACATTGCGCGCAACAATCTGCGCGCTGCTGATCGGCACGCCGCCCTCTCCGCTCACCGTGCCACGGATGGTGCCGGTTGTGTTTTGTGCCAAAAGGCTACCACCCGCCGTGCAGACGAGTGCCAGCGCTACGGCTGCCCCTCTAAAGAATCGATGAAGATTGATATTGCTGCTGATCATTTACATCTCCTGTAGTTGTTGTACTTCCGAATTCGTTGCAGACCTTCCATGCATCAAGCTGGGACAAGCTCTCTGTTGAGGGTTTTCGGTGGTGGCCGCTCTACCGGCACTCCGCCGGTCGAGCGCCTGATCACCAGCTCCGTCGACACACGCTCGCGCCGACGGGGGTGATCGTTCTTGTGTGTCACTCCGTGAAGCAGAATCTCCACCGCCCGCGCGCCCAGCTCCCGGATCGGCACGTGAACGGATGACAGCGGTGGATCCATGAAACGCGCGAGCGGGATGTCGTCGAAGCCCGCGACGGACATCTCGTCGGGCACGCGAACTTCCGATTCACGCAGCGCGCTCAGCGCGCCTATGGCCATCGAGTCGTTCGTCGCGAAAATCGCCGTTGGACGCTCCTCGAGCGCGAGCAGCTCGAGCGTCGCCGCGTAGCCGCCCATTTCGGTGAACCCTCCCTCCCGCTCGAGATCGGCATCGGGGGCAATTCCCGCCTCGCGCAGCGCGATCCTGTACCCGCGCAGGCGTTCGGCCGCGTCGTAGTTCCGCGGTGACCCCTTGATGATTGCGATTCGCGTGTGACCGCGGCCAACCAGGTCGCTGACCATCTCGCGCGCGCCACGGCAGTTCTGAATCGTGAGGGAGTCCACCTCATTCCCCCTCGACACAGAGCACAGCAGCACCACCGGGATCGTGCTCGGCACGTTCAGGAACGACTCGGCGTCGAGGTCCGGCGACATCACCACGACGCCGTCCACACGTCCCCGCATCGCCCGCATCGCGGTCTCGATTCCATCCTTGTCGGCATACGATCTCGAGATTAACAGGTGGTACCCCTTCCGCTGCGCCGTCTCGTCCATGCCGCGAATGACTTCAGAGAAGAACTCGCCATACAAGTCGGGTAGAAGGACGCCGATCGTTTCGGTCTTGCTGGTGATGAGACTGCGCGCGCCGCTGTGTGGCACGTAGCGCATTCGGCCCGCGACTTCGTGTATGAGCCGCCGGGTGTCTTCGCTTACCGGCCCGCTGTCGTTGAGAACCCGCGATACAGTGGCGACCGAGACTCTTGCTTCACGCGCTACATCCTTGATCGTGACCATTCTCCTCGACGGGTAACTGGCCGATCTTCGGTCGAACTACCCATAATATGTAATCGTTTACATAGAGGGCGCCAGAGACAGTTTCTCCACCCTTCGGCAGGCCGCCCTTCCCCCAATCAGGCGGGTCCGTGAACTTTGGCTGGTGAAATACAGATCCGTCCGATTCCTTACCCTGGCCGCCCTCGCATCCTTCGCTGGTTGCCGAGAGGCCGCGCCCGCGTTCGGCCCTAACATCCCACTCGCGCGGCAGAACGCGGATGAGTTCTTCTATTCCGTGGGCTCGCGCTTCACCAGCATCCAACGCCAGCCGCGGATCATTCACGCCAGAGCGCAATTCGGTCACTACGCGCTCACGCCATCGGGCATCTACAACGACACCTCGGTGTGGCTTTCGGTTGGCCCGGACAGCGCGCGCCTGTTCGGCGACGAAGGCGTCTTCTCCGTCGATCGCTACGTCGTGAACGCGAAGCTCTCGACCACTCCTCCCAACGCTTTGACGGAATCGCGCGAGATCGTCCGGCTTCGAAAGCTCACGGACGGCGAGTATGAGTGGTTCACCAACGTGGACGTGGCACTGGGCAGAATTCAGGCGAAGAATATTGCGGATGTCGTAGCTGCCACGCTCGCCGCGGGCGAGGGTAAATCGCCGGCAGCCATCCGCGCCAACTCCACCGCCGGCTTTCCGCGCACCGCCGCCTCACTCGGCAGACTCTTCACCATCGACACGCTGAGGGCGACGACAGACGGTGAAAGCGCAACCACCTATGAGCTCGCGATCAGGCTGACGCCCGACATTCTCAAGGCGACAATGCCGCACTACGCGGCGTACATCGACAAATACATCAGCAAGGGCAAATACCGCATCACGCTCACCGACAAGACCGGCGCGCGCTGGTTCGACGCGAGCGCGGCGAACTACTACATGCACTTCAAGGTGCGGAGCAAGGACGGGCACTTCGCGCCGCTCGAGGGAGCCGTACGCAAGATGCCGGAGAATCTCACCATCCAGATGGACATGTCGATGAAGATCCTCATCTTCACCGTGGGCTGGACGGAGATGATGGGGGATTTCGAGTTCATCAACACGCCGCACGAGCGCGGTTGGTCGATGCGCTTTGCGAGGGAGCCCAAGTGGACGCTGCCCCCGACGGTCGGGTATCTCCTCAAGGCGTCGCTCCGTCGGCCATTCCAGGAGCCGGGCATTCCCATCCGGGTCTCGATCAGGGACACGCCCGGATCCCAGACGCTGCTCAACCGTAGGCTGTCCCTCGTAGTTCAGGAGAGCGGGATACTTCGATTCCTCAACCGACTCAGCGGCACTGCCGTCGGAGATTTCCTCGGCCCATCGGAGCGGGAAGCGAACAGGTTCAACGCCGACGCGTTTCGGGCGCTGAGGCTGGATGTCGGCGCGCTCTTGCAGTAGCGATATTTTCCGAGCGAAAGCCCGGCGCGCGTTGTACATTCGCAGTGAGGAAACGTCTCCTTCACGGGCCGATCGTAAACGACGCACACGACAACCCAAATTCCGAGATCATGTCATGACTCTGACCGCGACCGACAATCTCGCAATTGCACGCCGGTACCTCGAAGCGCTGGAGAGCGGCGCGGAAGGAAGCGCTCTCGCCGACTTTTTCACGAAGGATGTCGTGCAGGAGGAATTTCCCAATCGCCTTTCGCCGATCGGAGCCCACCGCGACCTGTCCGCTCTCCTCGATGCCGCGAAAAAGGGCAAGAAAACCCTGCGCGCGCAGAAGTTCGACGTCCTGAACTCGATCGTCGACGGCGACTCGGTAGCGCTCGAGATCGTGTGGCGTGGGTACCTCGGCCAGCCGGTCGACACGCTTCCGGCGGATTCGGAGATGCGTGCGCACCTGTCGGTATGGCTGGAATTCCGCGACGGCAAGATCGCGCGCCAGCACAATTACGAATGCTTCGATCCCTGGTGGGTTTGATAGGCTGAGATACTCTCTCTGATCGCCCATCGCGAGAGGGCTTCAACAGAACGCGATCCGAGACGTCAGAGGCGTAGCTAGTAGATGCGAGAGACTACCGCAAGACCGCTCGCTCGCACAAATGACTACAGTCAACGGCTCTCCCACCACACATGAAGGTCCTCCGGTCCTCGTCTGGGATCCACGATCTGTGCCTCTGAGATCTCGGATCGCGTGCTCAGCAGTTTCAACCCACCGGGAGCACCCGGACGCAACTCTTTCGGGCATGCATTCTGCCTGATTGATGAGTCCAGCGGTCGAGAGACCGCCTCATCCAAACGAGGTGCGCCATGACGTTTTCCAGCGACAACCCCAATCCCGATTTCTCCGACGCGAGCGGCTCATCCACATCGAGCAATTCCTCGAGTACTGGAGGAACGGCCGACTTCTCAGACGTCAAAGGCAGTAGCTCCACTACAGCTCCGACGGGAGGGACGGCTAATGTCGTCAAGTCCGGCGACAGCCTCAGCAAGATCGCGAAGCATTTCTACGGCGATGCCAGCAAGTGGAAGAAGATCCACGCCGCCAACAGCGACAAAATTCCGAATCCCGACCTGATCCATCCGGGTCTGCAGCTCACAATCCCCGACGCTTAAGGAGATCAAACCCATGATTAGAATGACGGCTCGCGTTGGTACTTTAGCGAGCGCTTTGCTGCTCGTTGGTACGATCGCGGCATGCAACAAGAAGGGCGACACGACTGTGACGGACACGACAGCGCTCGGGACGACGACCGCGACCGTCGCGGTGGATTCGGCGCCGCTCCGGGTGAGCGACATTCAGGTGGGCAAAGGCATCGGATCGGACAAAAAAGTCGGCGATCAGACAACGTCGTTTGGCGTGCGTGACACCATGTACGTATCGGTGATAACGGATGGCGCGGCAAAGGACGCCAAACTCACAGCCAAGTGGACCTTCAACGGCAAGCAGGTCGTGAACGAGTCGAGTCAGACGATATCCCCGACCGGCGGCACGACCGCCACCGAATTTCACGTCAACAAGAAGTCCGCGTGGCCGAAGGGAAAATACACCGTCGAAGTGATGCTCAATGGAGCGTCGTCCGGAACCAAGGACCTCGAAGTAAAATAGTCGCGAGCGCTCCATAGATTCTGAAAACACAAACGCCGCAGGCTCCTTGGAGTCTGCGGCGAATCTATATGGCGGTTTCCCGCCCAATCGTGCCACGCGCGCCGTCATTGGAACTCTACGTCCTACCGAACAGCGGCGGGCAACCTTTCAATTGAAAAAACAGTGGAGCTGAGGGGGATCGAACCCCTGACCTCTGCAGTGCGATTGCAGCGCTCTCCCAGCTGAGCTACAGCCCCGCGCGAGCGCGACGGACTGTCCCTCGAACCGTTCGAGCTGACCCGTCGCACCGGATCAAAAGCAAAAGCCCCGCGGAACAACGCGGGGCCGCTCTTCTATTAAAGTAGCGTATCCGCGCCTGAAGTCAAGACCCAACCGATGTCTCAGACCTGTAACCCCATGCCCTTCCGTGACATACATGGTGGGCATACGGGTAAAGGACGCGTTAAGGATATAAAGGTAACAAACATCCAAGAACGCGAGGCGAGAGGTCAGAAGCGGCGATATCAGATCCCGGAGACGACCGCAAGACCGGTAGGTGCGCCTTTCTTCCCGCAGGAAGGACGGTCCTCAAGTCGTTGTCCGAGATCAGATATCTGCGCCTCTTAATTCTCGCCTCGCGTTCTCAGCAGTTTTTTTTGCATTGTCGGCAGCTCAGTCTTCGCCTTTCCGGGCCAGATATATTACGCCCCCATGTCGCTCACCCTTCGCTTTCTCGGAACTTCGGCATCGCGCCCAACCGTCGAGCGCAACGTCTCCTCCCTCGCGATAGTCCGCGAGGGCGAGACGCTGATGTTCGATTGCGGCGAAGGCACCCAGCGCCAGATGATGCGCTACGGAATCTCGTTCGCGCTATGTGACATTTTTTTTACGCATATGCACGCCGACCACATGCTCGGCGTCACCGGCCTCCTGCGGACCCTCGCGCTCCAGGGTCGCACCGAGCCGATGAATCTCTACGGACCCGTTGGCTCCCAGAGCCTCCTCTGGCGCGCCATCACACTCGGCAGCGAGAAGCAGCACTTCGAGATCAACGTCGTCGAAGTCAGTCCGGACGCGCCCCTAAAGCGAAAGGGATATATGGTGGTTCCCTTTCCCGTCGAGCACGGTGACCGATCGGCCCTCGGCTACCAGCTCATCGAGGAGACCAGGCTCGGAAGATTCAACCCCGATAAGGCGCGAGAGATGGGAATCCCGGAGGGTCCCCTGTGGGGGAAGATCCACAAGGGCGAAGCAGTGCAGCTTCCCGATGGAAGTACCATCGAGCCCTCGGAGCTCGTCGGAGCGACCAGACCCGGCCGGCGAATCGTTCTCACCGGCGACTCGCGGCCGTCCGAAGGAACAATCGCGGCCGCAGCGGGCGCGGATGTCCTCATCCACGAAGCCACGTTCGCCGAGGAAGAAGCTCCGCGCGCGCTGGAAACCGGACACTCGACCGCGCGCGAAGCGGCCGAGGTCGCGGTCAAGGCCGGCGTGAAGAAGCTCGTGCTCACTCACGTCTCTGCCCGCTACTCGCGC
>JBBQFZ010000110.1:0-8538 GCA_038322455.1 Gemmatimonadales bacterium
CGAGCGTCGCACCATTGGGGAGGATGACCACCGCTCTTCTCGGCCGATTGACTTCGGCTCGGACCTGATGGCGCCGCGGGGTGTCCGTCGGTGTCATCAATGCGGTAACTCTCCGAGAATCGTGACGCCTGCCGTGGTCATGTCGCCGAGCTTCCCTCGGACGGTGGACCCGAGGGGAAGAAAGAGGTCGACGCGCGACCCAAAGCGGATGATTCCCATTCGGTCACCCTGCCTGACCTTCTCGTCGACCTTACTATAGGTGACAATCCGCCGGGCGATGAGTCCGGCGATCTGCCGCACGAGGAGTTTGTGCGTGGTCCCGACGCGCGGCGTCCGCGTGGAGTCGGCCGGCAGAGTCTCCAGACCAACGGACATCTGCTCGTTCTCGAGGCTCGATTTCTCGGCGGCGGCGTTGAAGAATTTGCCCTTGTTGTAATGGATGTACTCGACGACGCCGTCGACTGGATAACGATTCACGTGGACATTGAAGACGTTCATGAAAATCGAGAGCCGGATCGCCCGGCCGTGGATGAACGTCGGCTCATCCACCTCCGTGATCATGATCAGCTTGCCGTCAGCCGGGGCTACCACGAGCGTCGCCCCGCGCTCGCCGACTCGCTCCGGATCCCGGAAGAAGTAAGCAACCCAAAGCGCCAGCAGCAAAAGAAAAAATGCAGCCAGCCAGAGCCCCCATGAGCGCCGGGTCACGGCGAGTCCGAAAGCGCCGATCGCCATCAGGGCAGCGATCGCAATGAAAAGCAGTCCTTCGCGGGCGAAGTTCAAGGTTATCCGTCGGTGTCGAGGGTGCGGCCGGTGAGGCGGCGATAGATGTCGAGATAACGCTCGCTCGTCGCCTCTATCACGTCTTTGGGCAACTTTGGCGGAGGATAGTCACCATCCCATCGTCGCGCGGTTTTCGCCGCGTCCAGGTAGTCGCGAAGCGGTTGCTTGTCGAAGCTGGGTTGCCCGTGCCCCGGCTCATATTTGTCGGCGGGCCAGAAGCGCGAACTGTCGGGTGTAAGCACCTCATCCACCAATATAACAGTTTCAGTACCGGCTTTGATCTTCAGCAGACCGAATTCGAACTTGGTATCGGCAATGATAATTCCGCGCTCCGCCGCGATGGCCCTGCCGCGCTCGTAAACCTCGCGCGATAGTCGCTCGAGCTCGGTAGCCGGACCCGGGCCGATGACCTCCGCCATCCGACCCGTGGTGATGTTCTCGTCGTGGCCTTCCTCTGCCTTGGTGGCGGGGCTGAACAACGGCGGGTCGAGTCTGGACGATTCTGTCAGGCCCTTCTTCAGAGACTCGCCGGCAAGCGTCCCGCGCTCACGATATTCCTTCCACGCGGATCCGGAGAGATATCCGCGAACGACGCACTCTATGGGGAAGACTGTCGTTCTGCGGCACAGCATCGCCCGCCCGGCCAACTCGCGTTCGTGCTCTTTCAGCCGCGGGACTTCACGAACGATCTCCGCGATGTCGGCCGACAGCATGTGGTGCGGAACATCCCGCTCCAACTGCTTCAACCACCAGGCCGTGATCTGGGTGAGCACCGCTCCCTTGTGTGGGATGGTCTCAGCCATCACGACGTCGAAGGCGCTCACACGATCGGTCGCGACGAGGAGCAGTCTCTCGTCATCGACGACGTATACGTCGCGCACCTTGCCGCGCCTGAACGGCGCCAGAGGAAGGGCGCTCGCCTCCATCAGCATCAGACTCGAAGCTCCTCTGCGCGCTCGGAACTGGCGGTGATTCCCGCAAAAAGTGGGGTGATCACGTCGCGCAAAAACTCGTCCACTTGCTCGGGCGCGCGCCCGACAAAACGCTTCGGGTCGAGAGCGCCCTGGAGATCCTTCATCTTCAGCCCAAACGTTTTGTCGCCGGCCAGTCGCTCGATCAGGTCATTCGAGCTCGCCCCATTCTTAATTGCGCGCGAGGCCTCGATGCTGTGCTTTCTGATCGTTTCGTGTGCCACCTGGCGATCGCCACCGGCGCGGACTGCGCGCACGATGATCTCCTCTGTGGCCATGAACGGCAGCTCGGCCGCGACGCGTCGCTCTATTACCGCGGGATGTACCTCGAGGCCGCTCGCGACATTCGTCATGAGAACGAGAATCGCATCCGTTGCCAGAAACATCTCCGGGATCACCAGCCGTCGATTGGCGCTGTCATCGAGCGTGCGCTCAAAGTATTGAACCGCGTGCGTCTGGTTCGCGTTGCCTTCCAGGGAGCCCACGAATCTCGCCAGCGAGGCAATCCTTTCCGACCGCATGGGATTCCGCTTGTACGCCATCGCCGACGAGCCGACCTGCTCGCTCTCGAAAGGCTCCTCGATCTCGCCGAAGGATTGGAGCATACGTATGTCACTGCTGAACTTCGCACCGCTCGCGGCTATTCCCGCGACCACGGACAGAACGAATGCATCGAGCTTCCGGGTGTACGTCTGGCCCGTGACGCCCAGCGGCGCCCCGAACGACATCTTCTCCGTCACGCGTCGGTCCAGGCGGCGGACTTTCTCGTGATCGCCGTCGAACAGCTCGAGGAAGCTCGCCTGGGTGCCCGTGGTTCCCTTCGCGCCGCGAAAGGGAAGGGTCCTGCGCCGATAGTCGATGTCCTCGATATCGAGCACGAGATCCTGCATCCATAGCGTCGCGCGCTTGCCGACCGTCGTGAGCTGCGCCGGCTGGAGGTGCGTGTACCCGAGGGTCGGTTGATCGCGCCACTGCTCGGCGAAGCCAGCGAGCGCGCGAAGCACATCGAGAGATCGAGACCGCAGCAGCTCCAGACCGCGCCGCATCAGAATCAGATCGGCGTTGTCGGTTACGTACGCGCTGGTCGCACCGAGATGAATGAAGGCTTTCGCCTCGGGAGCCGCGTCTCCGAAGGCATGCACGTGCGCCATGACGTCGTGGCGAAAGCGCTTCTCGTACGCGGCGACCGCATCGAAGTCGATGTTGTCCAGGTTCGCCGCCATCTGGCGAAGAGCGGAATCTGGAATGGTGACTCCGAGCTCTTTCTCGGACTCGGCAAGCGCAAGCCAGAGACGCCGCCACAGACCGTGGCGCGTCGCCGGCGACCAAAGCTCCAGCATCGCCTTCGAGGCGTAACGTTCCGCGAGAGGAGAGCTGTACCGGTTGTAATCCGTCACTGGAGACTGAACTCCGTCGAGTGCACGGATCCGCCGCGCTCAAAATAGAGTCGGAGCACTCCGCGGCCGTAGGTGGTGAGAAAGCGATTGACCAGCTCGGCATCGGTGATCGGCGTCCGATTGATCTGAACGATGACGTCGCCTGACTGAAGTCCCAGCTGCTGCTGAACCCGCTCGCTGACGCGATTCACCAGCGCGCCTTGTCTGCTCTGGATTTGGTACTGGGCGCGAATGGGCGGAGTGAGGGTGATCAACTCCAGCTCGCGCAGCACCGTCACGCGCGGCGCGTTCAGGTCGGGGAGGTCGACCACCTGCACGCTGATGGGAATTTCCTTTCCGCCGCGCTTGACGACCAGAGAGTCGTTCTCGCCGACCCGCAGCTCGAGGAGCTCGGCATACCAGTCGTAGGGATTGTGGAGCACGCGATTCTGTGAGCGTGTAATGATGTCGCCGGCGCGGATTCCGGATCGCGCGGCGGGAGAGCCCGGCACGACCGACCCGACGACGACGCCTGCGTTGGCCGTCGGTCCGCTGGCGCGCGAAAGCTCGGGCTGAACGCCGATCCAGGGACGCCTCACGACGCCATGAGCGAGAAGGTCCTCGGCTACTCGACGCACCCGATTTATCGGAATCGCGAATCCAATCCCAACGGAGCCGCCGCTCGGAGAGAAGATCGAGCTGTTGACGCCGATCACTTCGCCCGCGGCGTCCACCAACGGCCCGCCGGAATTGCCGGGGTTGATCGAGGCATCGGTCTGAATCATGTCCACGTATACACCCGCCCCCTCGCTGGGAGTGGCGAGATTTCGCCCGGTCCCGCTCACCACCCCAGCGGTGACGCTAGGCTCCGAGTTCGCCAGGATGAAACCGTAAGGATTCCCAATCGCGATCGCCCACTCTCCGATGAGGAGGTCGGTAGACGACCCAAGGGGCGCGACAGGAAGATTCTTTGCGTCGATCTTGATGACAGCGAGATCGTTGGTCTCGTCGATTCCTATCAGTCGCGCAGGGTAGGTCGTACCGTCGCGGAGCGCCACCTGAATACGACTGGCCCCCGCGATGACGTGCGCGTTCGTGACTATCGCGCCATCCGGGCGGATAATGAATCCCGATCCCAATCCCGCCGTCGCACGCTGGCCCGAGCGTCCACCGAAGAACTGCTCGAAAGCATCGGCCGGTACGCGCTCCATGACCTCGGTTTGCACCGTAACCACCGCGGGCGCGACCCGCGCGACGGCGTCCGTTATCGCCGTTCGACGCGAGGAGTTTATCTGAAGCGAGCTGCCTGGAGGCGGAGACGATTGTGCCGCCGACTGCGAGCTCGATGCACCCTGGCATGCGATTGCCACGAGCGCCACGAGGGCCCGCGCCAAGCCGGTTCTCATGAAGAGGCGCGGAATTTGGGGCGCTTCGCCAGGTCGCTCAGGAAACGGTCCACTCCGCGATCGCTCAACGGATGAACGATGAGAGCGCGCAGAGCGTCCGGAGTGAGGCAAATGATATCCGCCCCCGCGTTCGCGCACTCGGAGAACTGCACGGCGGACCGGGGGGAGCCCACCATCACGTCGCACTCCTCGCCGCCCACCTCGAGGATGCCCTTGATCTCCGCGAGGGTCTGCGCGCCGGATTGTCCGTATGCCTCCAGCTCGTCGAGGGTAACGCGAATCGCCGCGGCTCCGGCTTTGGCCGCGATCACCGCCTGGGCTCCGCTGAACACGAACGTCGCACAGATCACTACGCCCTCGGCGCTCAGCTTCGCCATTGGAATTAGCGAATCCTCGACGAGTGGGATCTGAACAACGACGTGGTCGGAGATCTTCGCGAGCTCCCGCGCTTCGGAATAAATCTCAGCCGACGTCACAGCGCCCACCGGGACGCAGATCGGGAACGCGAACTCGCGCGAGATTTCCTCGAGTCGCTCCTTCGCGCTGGAGTCGGGGGCATCTACGCTGAGTGCGACGTGCGAGAACGCCACGCCATCGGCGAGCCCGGCGGATGCGGCGTTCCTGATCTCATCGAGATTCACACTCTCGAGATAGATGTTCATGCAGTTCCCAGGTAAAGGTCTTTCGGATACTCGACGCCTTCGAGAAATAAAGCGTGTGGAGGAGCCGGCGGAGAGACTTGACTGTTGTCGTCGTGCGTAAGGAGCGCGGCTACGACTTGCGGATCCCGTTTGCCCGATCCTATGTCGAGCATCGTCCCGACGAGGAATCGCACCATATGGTGGAGGAACCGGTCGGCCTGGATCTCGAACACAAGCCCGCCCTCTCGTTCGCGCCACGTCGCTCGCGTGACGGTGCAACGGTGATCGTCGCGCTCCGGAGCGGTCCCCTTGACCGCGAATGCCCTGAATGAATGGTTTCCCGGAATTGCCCGGGCAGCCTCGGTCATTCTGCCGAGATCGACGGCCTTGGCCCAGACGAGCTCGTGAGTACGGCGAAACGGGGAGGATGCGAGATCGTCTGTGCCTACGAAGTAGCTGTAGCTGCGCGAAACCGCGCTATAGCGCGGGTGGAACTCGTCACACATCTCGAAGGCTGCCGCAATCCATACATCGTCCGGTAGAATGGCGTTCATCGATCGTCGCAGAGCGGGCGCGCTCCATTTCTCAGGCACGCGTACACCCGCGGACTGTCCGCGCGCGTGGACTCCCGCGTCTGTGCGTCCGGCACCGACAACAGTGCCGGGGGCGCCGCACAATTTCGAAACCGCCGCTTCTAGGACTCCCTGGATGGTCCGTTCGCCGGGCTGCCGCTGCCAGCCGGAAAAGCGCGCGCCATCGTAGTGCAACACGAACTGCACGGAACGCGGCAGCATCGCGTGAAATTATCCCCGAATTGCCTCGTGTCAAGGAACGTAACCCGTTGAAGGTGATTGACTTTCGCCCGTTCGACGCTCAATGTGGAAAGACTTCGCTCTAATGATCTCCAGCTGATCCCATACAATGGCACCACGAACGCTCGCTGCACTCTCAACCGTGTTCACCTCGGCCGGCAACGTCGCCGAGGCGCTGAACGCGTTGAGCCAGGACGTCTGCGAGCACGATCGCAACGGCAGCATCGTCCTCTTCATGTACGACGCGCGACGTGACCTACTCTCCGAACGGCTGATGCCTGCGCACGAGGGTTTGCGCACGGCGCAGCTCGAGATCGCGCAAGACCATCTTCCGACGGCGATCAGACGTACGATTGCCGCCGGTAAGGCGTTCGCAGACTTCGGCACCGAGTCCGGGGATTATCAGAAGCTTCTGGGGGTTGGCGCTTCGCCCGAGGCGGGAGTGCTGCTGCTGCGGGGATTGCTGGTGGACGGCGAGCTCGCTGGCGTCCTGGCGCTCTCGGAGCCCAAGACCCGTTTTGGGCACAGGTTGTCGGAGAAGGTGGCGCCCGCCGTGGACCTGTTCGCCCTCGCGTTCGCCAGACTTGCCGAGCGTCGCGCGCGCGAAGAGGCTGTGAGGACACTCGAACAGCTGACGAAGGCACTCAACGAGGAACACACCCGCACAGTTCAGGACCTCCAGCACAAGCTCGCCGAAGCGAAGGCGGCCCTCAGTGGCCGCGGCGGCAGCGACTCCATCAGGGTCTCGCAGCTCAAACGCGCGATCGAGGTCGCGTCGGTGGAAGCGCGTGCTACGGCGGAGCGGCTGTCCGCCGTGGAGGAGCAGGTCCGGGTGGCGGTAACGAAGCTGGAAAAGGCGCACGTTCAGCTGCACGCGCAGGGGGAGGCACTTCAAACTCAGAGCAACATCATCTATCAGGTCGAGCAGGCCCTGCGCGAAGCCACTACCGGACGTGCCGACTCGCGCCGGATACTGGAAGAGGTGCTCCAGATAGTTACGTCGAAAGAGCAAGCCTCATCGCTGTAATCGACGTTCAATGAGCGGCCCACCGCCAAACGCGCTTCAGGGCGCGATTCACAAGCTGGCGTACCGTGAGTCGCTCACGGCTGACGATGCACAGGCTGCGTTCGACATCGTGATGCGTGGTGAAGCGACGGCGGTGCAAGTGGCCGCGCTGCTGTCGGCGCTTCGGGCCACCGGGGAAAGCTCGGACGTCGTGGCAGGCGTGGTGAGGGCGTTGAGGAGCGCGATGATCTCGCTGACGGCCGACGATCCCGACGGGCTTGTCGACACGTGCGGAACGGGAGGCGGCGCCGTCTCGACGTTCAACATCTCCACGGTGGCGGCCATCGTCGCCGCCGGGGCAGGGGTTCGTATCGCGAAGCACGGAAACCGGTCGTTCACCACCAGGTGCGGGAGCGCCGACGTGCTCGAGGCGCTTGGCGTACCCATCGAAGTGCCAGTTCCCGTCATGGAGGCATCACTTCGCCACGCCGGCATCGTCTTCATGTTCGCGCCTCTCATGCATCCCGCAATGCGCCATGTGGGGCCGGTGCGGCGCGAGCTCGGGATTCCGACGGTTATGAATATCGTCGGACCGCTGGCGAATCCCGCGCGTGCCGGGAGGCAAGTGGTTGGAGTATCGGATATCGAGCGGGCGCCGATTCTGGCAGGCGCCTTGGCGGCCCTTGGAACCACCCACGCCATGGTCGTATATGGCGAGCCGGGCCTGGACGAGGTCTCACCGCTGGGCCCCACGCACGTCGTCGAAGTCAGGAATGGAACGACAAGCCGCTGGACGATCCATCCGGACGAGCATGGATTCAGCAGGATCGCGAGGGAGGATCTGGCGGGTAGCGAGCCCGCAGGGAACGCACGAATAATCGTGGAGATTCTGGATGGGGGAGGATCGGCTGGCGCGCGCGCGGCGACGATTCTAAATGCGGCCGCCGCCATCTACGTTGGCGGCAGTGTGAAACAGTACGCCGACGGAGTCGCGGCCGCCAAGCAGTCGATCGACTCCGGCGCGGCCAAGTCTGTGCTAGAGCGCTTGAAGGAGGCGACTACAAAGCCTTTTACGACAGCTAGTTAGAGAATCGACCTCTAGAACCGTCTCAACACGCCAACGACGATGCCCTGGATCGTGATGTCGTTCTCGTGGACGTAGATGGGGCTCATCGTTTCGTTGGCGGGCTGGAGCCGAATGCGACCGTCCTTCTCGCGGTAAAACTTCTTCACCGTGGCGGATGTGCCATCGATGAGAGCAATTACCATTTCCCCGTTGTCGGCAGTGCTCTTCTCGTTGACGATGACGAAGTCGCCATCGCGAATCTGCTCGTCTATCATCGAGTTGCCCCGAACGCGAAGGACGTAGTGATTGCCCGCCCGGCGCACCAGATCTTCCGGGACACCAATGGTCTCGGGCATGTGGATGGCCTCGATCGGAAGGCCGGCCGCTACGGTGCCCAGCAGCGGAAGGGACATTGCCCGCGGAAGAGCATCCGATGGCATGAGCTCGATGCCACGACTCTCGTTGTACGCTCTCTTG
>JBBQFZ010000111.1:0-8522 GCA_038322455.1 Gemmatimonadales bacterium
ATTCATGAAAATCTCGACGTCGTGCGCGGGGCGAAGACGCGTGCGGGTCAGAAGCTCCATCGCCTCCCGGAAAAACGGCTGTCCAACGGCTACCGAATCACCCCCCTTCTCGTCGGCGAGAACGCGGCGCACTGGCGTTCCGCGCACGACGTCGAGCACTCCGATGAGGAGAAGCACGGCGAGGGTGATCCCGAGCAGGATGAATCCGGCGTATACGAGAATGTGCATTTAGGCGTCTGGATGTAGCTGCTATCGGCAGGTCAGAGCGCCGGGCAAGTCAGCTCCCGGCTCTTTCGGGCGAAGCGGGGCAACTGCCGTGCCTCGTCCGGTCGGAAAAGATCGGTTCGAATCCCACCCCGTCCGCTCGAAGCGCTTATCCCGCTTCCACTTACCCCAGTGGAGCGGGATTCTTTTTGTGATTCTGCCAGAGTACGCGACGCGGTTTGAACGGTCGCATGGCGTCGATCTCCGAAACCCGCGAAAAAAGCGTGACGGCACTCGGTCGATTTCAGTCCATTAATCAATGGCCCAGACCCTCAGTGCTGAGAAGAAATCAATGTGGTTCCGTCACGTCGGAAAAGTCGTCACACTCGCCGCATCTTCGGGCGCTGCGCTGGTGTCGATTTTCACGGCCCTCTACTCCTATGGCGTCATCGGGCAATCCGAATCGCACCAGTCGATCGGCAATCTCGGTGCGACCTGGGTTGGGCTGCGTCCGGCGATCGATACGGCGAATGCGATAGGCGACACGGTTCACTACGCCGCCACGGTAACTGACAAGAGCGGAAGCATTCTCGTTGGGGCTCGCCCAACCTGGACGACTGGCGATTCGAGCATCGCGAGCGTCCTTCCGGACGGGTCGGTCATCGCGGAGGGGCCCGGGAGAACGATCATTAGCGTTGTGGTGGGGAAGCTGGTCACGCACTCGAGCATCGTCGTACAGCAGCGCGTTGCCCGGGTCGAAGTGGGCAGAGCAGCGAATGACAGTTTGATCGTTGTGGCGGAAGGAACGGACCTTCAACTGGTGGCGCGCGCGTTCGACTCGCGCGGGAATCTGATAAGCGGTGCGGCTCCCGCCTGGCACGTCGACGATAACACTGTCGCCTCGCTCGACAGCACTGGCGTGATCACCGGCCGAAACGCGGGAAGGACCGTCATCGTGGCGAAGGTCGAAGGGGTGGCGGCGAAGAGCTGGGTCTCAGTGGTGACCCCCGCTGCAGCGATAGCGCTGGTTGCGGGGTCGAGTCAGCGGGCGCTTGCAGGACGGGCCCTGGCTCAGGCCGTCGTCGTTCGCGCGACGAACCGAAAGGGATCAGCGGCCTCGGGAAAGCGAGTGACATTCCGATTGGGAGAGGGCCAGGGCGCGGTCGATCCGGCCAGTGCCGTTACCGACGCGGACGGGCGCGCGCGGGCAAACTGGACCCTTGGCCTCTATCCGGGACGACAGACGCTGTTCGCCAGCGTTGAGAACGTCGACAGCGCGCTTGCCATCCAGGCAGAAGCCGACCCGGTGGCCGCCAATACGCGCGTTGCAGCGCTGACCGACAGCCTGAAGGGGCATGCGGGAGACGAACTCGCCGACACGGTCTCGATCAGAGTCACCGATTCCGCCGGGCGCGTACTGGCCGATATTCCCGTCAGGTGGTCGGTTCTGAATGGGGGATCCGTCCAGGCGGTGGACCCTCGCACTGATTCGCTAGGTGTAGCGAGCGCAAGGTGGACCCTCTCCAGGAAGACAGGCCCGCAACGGGTTCGCGCACAGGTGGGCGCCGCCGCGGGACTCGGCATACCGCCGGTAACGATCGCGGCCGTAGCCCTCGCGGGCTCCGCGGCCGAGATATTGGTAGCGGGTGGGGATAGTCAGCGCGCGTCGGCAGGAGCGGAGCTCCCGAAGGCGCTCGTTTTGAAGGTTGTCGACGACAACCGGAGCGGAGTCTCTGGCGCATCTCTGGTTCTGGCGCCGTCCGGCGGAACGCTCGCGGACAGTGCCTTGGTCACGGACTCCCTCGGATACGCCAGAACCCGTTGGACGATGCCCCACTCGGCCGGCGACTATGTCCTAGCGGTTCACGTAGACGGTGTAAAGAAGCTGGTGAAGCTGGCGGCCCATGCTTTCCCGGCCGCTCCCGCCAACCTCGCCTTCGACGATGTCCCAGGGGACAAACATCCTCGCGCTTCGGTGAAGGCCAAGCGTCTGATCGCGATCGTGACCGACGTATATGGGAATCCGGTTCCCGACGCACGGGTCAACTTCTCGGTCAAATCCGGAACGGTGACGCCTGCCCGCACGGTGAGCGACGCGAAGGGCAGGGCGTCGCTGACCTGGAAGCTCGGTTCGAAGGCCGGGGAGCAGATCCTAACCGGGATGGTTCGGGGGACGGACGTGACCGGCGACTATGTGGCGGACGTCGCCGGCCGGGAGCCGTTCGCGAAGGCGGCGTCCCTTAAGTCGGCAGCCCGGTAACCGCGGCGCGCTTGCGCGCCAAATGTTTATCGGAGGTCGGAACGGGTTAATCCGGGGCCCCAACCAGAGCCGGAGTTGCCAAAAGAGGGGTAGTCTTACAACTCAATTAGTAGTTGAAGTCGGTCTATTTAACCATAGGTTACGAGCCAAGTTAGCACATTAGGCTAAAGCACATTATTAAGAGTGGCGTGAGTTGACAGTTACATTTTGTCCCCCACCACCGTCATCTTCTAGTTAGCGCCCAAGCTGAGCAGTATCGGGCGCCTCCGATAACCGGCAAACCCGTCGAAAGACGGCGACGCAAAGCCCCGAGACTAAAGCAACGCGCACGCGAAGCCACGTCAGTCGAGCTACCGAAGAGGAGCCTCAATGACCGCACTGCGCTACAGACTCAGCTCAACCGTACCCGTTCTTTTCCTGCTTACGGCTTCCGTCCTGCCGAGCCAAGCGAGTGCCCAGATGTCCTCGCGCGCGGCCAGGACCAGCTCGAGTGCTGTCGCGAATCAAGCTGATTCGGTTCCAGCAACTGCAATCGCCGGCTCTTCAAGCGTCCGGGACAGCAGTCCCGCCGCGCCCAAGACCGTCGTTTCGCCAGCCAGCGACAAAGGTGCTGGCCTGAGCGGGAAGGTCTTTGCCCGTTTCGTTCTGCCCCAGGACTGGATATCACTTGCATCATTGCCCGGCGCGCAGATGGCAAGTTCTTCGCTTCAAGGCGGAGTGACCCCCAATACCGAGACCGTGTTCACGATGCGCTCCTTCGGACAGAAGGTCCGTGCGCTCCTCAACGGTTATAAGCTCGGGTATTGGCCGGAGGAGAAGGGCCGCGTGAGGTCTGAGGCCTACAAGAACCCCGACGGATTCATCGAGGTGACCCTCGACAATGAAGACACCCGGGTGTCCGAGCATTTCCGGCTCCGCGACTTCGTTTCCCACGGCCAGAATGAGATCTGGCCCAAGTACGTCGTTCTCCGCGAGCCCCTTCTCGACAAGCTCGAGTTGGTGATCGAGGATCTGAACAACCACGGCGTCAACGCCGAAGGCATGCGCGTCCGCTCAGGTTTCCGCACTCCCGCCCACAACTATGCGGTTCGTGGTGAGGGGAGCGCCCGGGATAGCCGTCATCAGTTCGGCGATGCCGCAGACGTATTCATCGACCAGGACGGCAACGGCAAGATGTCCGATCTCAATGGAGACGGCCGAGTGAGCTTTGCCGACGTCAAGCTCATTCTGGACGCCGTGGAGCGCGTCGAGGCCCGCTACCCCGAGCTCGTGGGCGGCACCGGACTCTACGCCTATTCAGGCGCAAGCGGCCCGTTTGCTCACATCGACGTGCGTGGAACGCGCGCCCGCTGGGTACGTGGGGTGTACCGGGGACGGTCACACCGGACGACAAGGTCGGCGAAGTCCCGTACTCCGGCGCCCAAGTCCAGGACCACCGTTGCCGCCAAGGCCACCCCGGTAAAGACTGCGTCCACCGCCGGCCTCAGGCCGTCGTCAAACCCCCGCTAGACAGCGGAACTATCTTCCGATCCAGTACGTCCCCTTGATCTGGAAGACGTTGGTGGGACGGTCCCGGAAGAGCGCCGAGCGGTCCCGATTGAAGTTGAAGTCCCCGAACTGATCGAAGCCGTCCCGCTGCTGTGTCCACACGAAATAGAGAGTCGAGCCCGGCCGGTACTCCCAACGCAAAACCCCGGTTCCGCGAAGGGATCGGACGTTGAAATCGGGGTTGCCGAACGTGAACGCGCTCGCCGCTCCGGCTGCGCCATCGGGATCGATGGTGTACCCCGTGAGCGATCCCGTCTGCGCATCTCGATTCGTGACCACGGTGCTCCCGTTGTCACGCCCGAAGAAGTTCATGTGTCGCGACTTCACTTCGGCGAATTCCTTGAAGCCCGTGTACTTGCCGCTCGAGAGGAATGGCTGTGCAAACATCTCCAGCGTAAGGTTCGGCGTGAAGGTCACGTTGGCCCGGGTGTCCATTGAAAAGGTTCTTTGCGCCAGACGGCCGAATACATAGCGAGTCCCTGCGAACTGAGGGGCCACGGTCGGGTCGGCCACGGCCGTTACGTAGAGCTGCGCGGTGTTATCGATGTCCAGTGACGGCGAAAAGTTGAGGAGAACTCGGGACGACGGCTTGACAGTGACCGACGGATAATACGCGACCCGCCCGCCTTCGGTGTTGTCGACGGGCCGGATGTACTGAACCTGAACGTTCCCCACGACTTTCGCGCGCGAATCTGTCCCGAAATTGCTCGAGAGCATGTTGTATCCGTAGCGTATAACCGTCGGACCCCCACGCGTCAGCCGTTCGTCGTAGGTGCTTGGATGAAGGATGACGAACGTGCTGAAATTCATGTAGTTCTTGAACGTCACCCGCCAGGAGGCGTGATAGTCCATGTCATTTCGGTCTCCATCGTAGTTAACCTGGCGCTGCCCGCCGAAGATCGAGAACATGTTCCGGTACCATGTTCCAGGCGTGGTCCATTGCCGGGAGAGGTTGATGAGCGTCAGCTTGTAGTCCGCGCGGCCGAGACTACCCAGGTCGTTGGTCTCAAAGCCCGGGCTCCGCCAGTTTTGCGTCGATTCCCAGAGCCAGTCGCCGGTCTCCTTGGCGACGCGGGCATAGAATCCGTACCCATAGAGATTGCGACGGCTTGGATCCCAGGTGGTCGAAAAGAGTCCGTCAGTGGTCGCCTCGCGACCGGGGCGCTGGTAGTAGCGGGCGCTGGAGCTCTGCGCCCGGTTGATGGCCGCCGTGTCGCCGCCGACGTGGGTGAGGGCCGATTGGACGTTGAACGAATAGGCCCGGTTCGCCCAGTGGTGATCCAGGTCCAGCCCAAAAGCCTGC
This sequence comes from Gemmatimonadales bacterium, assembly GCA_038322455.1. GTDB lineage: Bacteria > Gemmatimonadota > Gemmatimonadetes > Gemmatimonadales > Gemmatimonadaceae > UBA4720. The sequence goes on from JBBQFZ010000111.1 coordinate 5,316, forward strand.
GCGTTGGATCTGAGGCGCGCGATTTCGTCCGCGGTCGTGAGCGAGCGATTGACCATGGTCGTGATAGTGCCGAGGCGGGTCTGCCCGCCGCGGAAATCCTTCCGGAACCGGCCAATGAAGTAGTTGGAGAGAGGTTCTACCTCTCGTTTCTCATTGAGACTGGTCCCAATCGGGCGGAACTGGGCGTGCTCTCGTGCGGTCACCGCGTCCAACATGCCGACGCTGATTCCATTGCTGGTGCGGCCCGTGACTTTGCCTGCACCGAGAATCGTGGTCGCATCCGACGCTTCTATGAAATCCGATTGCCCGGCGAGCAGTCCCGCGAGCTGGGGAGACCGGCCGATGCGGCGGGTATAAATAAGGTTCAGGCTCGAGATATTGCTGCAGAAGAAGCAGTTGAGACCGCCGTTCGAGAAATACTGCGAGTTGGAGACAAAGAACGGCCGCTTTTCGCTGAACGTCGTTTCGAAAACCGAGAGGTTCACCACAGCGGGATCGACCTCGACCTGCCCGAAATCGGGGTTGACAGTTGCGTCGAGCGTGAGGTTCGAGGTGAGGTTGACCTTCGCGTCGCCGCCAAGGCGGTATGTCATCTCCGTGTTCGAGTGGTAGGGATCACCGCTCTGGGCTCGCTCGAGTTTGCTCCTCGACGTGACATAGGGCACCAGCTCCACCTGACGCGGCCTGGAGTTGACCGTTATTCCGTCGAGGGTTCCGAAGTAGGCTGGTCCGCCGTATTCGTTGCTGCGCCAAAACGCCCACATATCCCGCTCGTTTCGGCGATCGATCGTCCGCCAGATCTGCATTCCCCAGATCTGATCGGCCGCGCGCGAGAAGCGCAGCTGCGAAAAAGGAATGCGAAACTCCGCGGTCCATCCGAGGGAGTCGATTTTCGTCGCACCTTCCCAGACGGGGTCGTAAGAGGCATCGCCGTTCTGATGATCACCCTTGACGCCCGACGGATTCAGCTCGAACCACGTTCGGCCGTTCTTGTCGCGAAAGGTGTCGAAGACGAATGCGATGTGGTCGGAAGTAAGATCGTTATTGCCATTCATCAGCTGATCGCGCCGCGAGAGAGCAGTCCTCACACCCTTTGCGCCAAGGGAGTCGTACATGCGGGCACCGATGTAGATCGCGGCGGCATCATAAAGGATGCGGATCTCGGTGCGCTGACTGGGCGGCTTACCCTCATCAGGCACGGACTGGACGAGGTCGGTTATGGCTGTAGCCCTGGCCCATGCGGCGTCGTCGAGACGTCCGTCGATCGTCACCTCGCCTTCCCTCAGCGTAGCATGGGCGCTCGGGCGGGGGTCGGTTTGCGATCGGGTTATGGCCTGCGCCATAACTATCGCAGGACGCACAGCAAGTGCAAACAAAATGGTTGCGAGGGTTGCTACCGACCGGCGGTCGATCATAACATGGCCTTCGGGTGGAAAGGAAAAAAAACGCGGACCAACGAGGTGTCGGTTCTCGTTGTGCTCGGAACTTTAGACCGTGCGAATGCGGAAAAGGTTGGAAGTTCGTTGGCGTCTGCCCAGCAACTTCGTGTAAACTTTCTGTAAACATTGTCTCTACGGCGCGGGGTCCCATTAAGTGTCTCGCGTCCACCTTCCACGAACTCCGGGTACGCACTTTTGATAGCTAAACCGGTTCTCTTCTTAGCAGCCCTCTTCGCTATCGGCGCCAGGGCTGGGGCGCAGGGTGGCATCGTTCCAAGAGTCATTGAGCCCTCGCCCGGCGAAACCCATCTGCGGAACATCCGCCAGCTCACCGACGGGGGTGAGAACGCCGAGGCCTATTTCAGCCACGATGGGAAGCGTCTCATCTTTCAAAGCACCCGCGACGGACGGACCTGCGACCAGCAGTACCTAATGAACACGGACGGGAGCAATGTCCGCCGAGTGTCGAACGGCCACGGGAAGACGACCTGCGGATACTTCATGAACGGGGACCGAAGCATTTTCTACGCGGCGAGCGACGCGCTCGAGAGGGCCTGTCCTCCACGCCCGGACGCGTCCAAGGGATATGTGTGGCGGCTAGATCCTTTCGACATTTACACGGCGCGATCTGACGGGTCGCACCGGAGGCGGCTGACGCATTACGGGGTCTACACGGCGGAAGGCGTGTTGTCCCCTGACGGAAAGCGAATCGTTTTCACCTCGCTCAAGGGCGGAGACCTCGACATCTACGTGATGAACGTCGACGGGAGCGGCGTCCACCAGCTCACCCACGAGATCGGGTACGACGGCGGAGCGTGGTGGTCGCCAGATGGAAAGCAGATCGTCTACCGCGCCAACCACCCGGGCAGCGATGCGGAGCTCACGGCGTACAAAGACCTTCTCGCCCAGCGACTTGTTCGGCCGAACAAGATGGATCTGTGGCTGATGGACGCCGACGGTGGCAACAAGCGGCAGATCACACGACTCGGCGCTGCAAGCTTTGGCCCATCGTGGACGCCAGACGGGAAGAAAATCATCTTCTCATCGAACCATCACACGGATCCGAAGCTCGGAAATTTCGATCTCTTTCTGATCAGGCCCGATGGCTCGGGTCTGGAGCAGGTAACTACGGCGGGGACATTCGACGGATTCCCAATGTTCAGTCCGAACGGCAGGGAGCTCGTGTGGGCATCCAACCGCAACGACTCCAATCCACACGAGACGAACCTCTTCGTAGCGGACTGGGTGGACTGAAATTCAGTCGCTCTCTCCATCCCCGATATGCTCCAGCAGAGCCGTGGCTTTTCGATTGCGTTCTTCGGCTCCGGCACGTATCGTGGCATGCCTTCCTCCGGGGGCATCGCTCCATGGTGATTCCCGGGAAACAGTTCCTTCGGTAGCGGGTATGTTGTTTGCGACGTTTTTCGTGCTCGCGAACCCACGTTCAGTAAAAGATGATCAAAAAACTTGCACTTCTCCTGGTACTTCTTGTCGCGCTCGGCGCTGCATCGTCTGCCCGATCACAGCAGCCGGTGGACCGTGCCTCCGATCCCGTCAAGCGCGTGCACTCCGCCGACTCTGTGGATCTCAAGATCTCCCCCGAGTTGAAGAAATCCCTGGACGACCTCGCGGCATCGGTGCAGGCACTGGCCCGTCGGATTGCTTCGGACCCCAAGATCCGTTCCGACGCGATCAAAGTTGCGAGTGGACTGGTGGCAACCGCGCAGCATGTGGTGACCGAGCAATCAGTCGTGCTACAAGAGGCGCT
>JBBQFZ010000112.1:0-8443 GCA_038322455.1 Gemmatimonadales bacterium
ATCGCCGAGAGTGTAAAGGGAGCAACGTTTCGCGACCCACCCACTCCGCTCCGCATCCTTTTATTTCACCGTGGGAGGCTCGGCAACCAGGCCAACGTCGCCGACTCCACTCGCTCGCATGATCGCCAGCACCTGGACGACGGAGCCATAGGGTACGCGGTCATCCGCGCGCAGGTACACGCCGCCGCTTCCTCGCTGGTTCGCGAGCGCCTTGAAGCTCGATGTGAACTGCGCGAGGGTAAGGCGCGCTTCGTCCACGTAGATGGCGCCAGTGCGATCGACCGTTACCGTGAGCCCGCTCTTGGATTCGAGCGGACGTGACTGCGCTTTCGGAAGCGAGATGTCGACGCCCCCCTGCATCATCGGCGCGGTGATCATGAAAATGATCATCAGCAGCATCATCACATCGATGAGACTCACCACGTTGATCTCCGCGTTGAGAACGAGCCGGTCGCGCCCGCGTCCACGCCGCGCCATCAGATTCTGCCCTCGCGCACGAGCAGCGCGATGAGCTCGGATCCAAAGCTCTCCAGCTGCCCTTCGATCTTGTTGAGACGCGACGCGAAGATGTTGTACGCAAAAACGGCGGGAATCGCGACGCTCAGCGCGGCAGCCGTGGCGATCAACGCTTCCGCGACGCCCGGCGCGACGGCGCCGATGTTTCCCGAGCCCTTTGCCGCGATTCCAACAAAGGCATCGATGACGCCGAGCACGGTGCCGAGGAGTCCGATGAGGGGGCTGACGGATCCGATGGTGGCAAGCGATGGAACCCAGCGACTCAACCTGTCTCGCTCCGACGTGGTCTCCGCATCGAGCACCAGACGGAGCGCTTCTACCTGCGAGCCGCTGAAGCGCGCCGCGCGCTCCGAGGTTCCGGACAATGCGGGGGTTGTCTCCTCGAGGAAGCGCATCGCGCGGTCCATGATCACCGCAGGTGGGCCGCTGCTCGCGCGCGCCATCTGGGCCGCGCGCTCGACGCTGTGCGCGCCCGCGAACTCGTGCGCGAATGAATACGTGATCTTCGCGGCGCTTCGCAGCTCGTACCACTTGGCGAAGATTATCCCCCAGCTGAGGAGTGACAGCACCACGAGAATCGCCAGCACGATCTTCGTTGCGCCGGTGGAGCTTGTGATCAGCTCCATCGGTGAGCTCGGTATCGCTTGCGCGACCTGAAGGAAGAGCAGGCCGGTCAAGCCGGCACTCCCGCTGCTCTCTGCTCGAACCAGGCGAAAGTTTTCGCGAGCCCGTCCTCGAGCGTAACCTTCGGCGTCCAGCCCAGCTCATCACGAGCCTTGTCGACGTCGAGAAACGAAGCCTGCTGCTCGCCGGGTCGATGCGCGGCGAAGCTGACAGGGACGTTCGTGCCTGCTGCCTTCTGGAGCAATCTTGCAACCTCGATCACGGTCGTTCCCTTTCCCGTCCCGATGTTGAATGCCCGGGAGTCCACACGACCTCGTTCCGGAAGAGGCCGAGTGGCGGCGAGATGCACGGCGCGCGCGACGTCCCCGACGTAGACGTAGTCTCGGGTCTGGAGTCCGTCGCCAAATACTGTGAGCTCGCGGTTGGTGAGGATGCGGCCGCAGAAAATAGCAACGACGCCGGCCTCACCATGGGGATCCTGCCTCGGCCCGTAGACGTTTGAAAAGCGCACCGCGGTGGAATCCATGTTGTGAATCCGCCCGTAATAGGCGAGATAGAGCTCCGCGCTCAGCTTCGAGATGGCGTATGGAGAGTCGGGATCCTTTTGGTACGTCTCGATGTTCGGCGGAGTGTTCAGGTCACCGTAGATCGCGCCGCCCGTAGAGGTGAACACCACGCGGGTACGGGGGCTCTTGCGGCGCAGCGCCTCCACCAGATTGAGCGTTCCAAGGATATTCGTTGTTGCATCGTCAACGGGATCCGCGACGCTCTTGCGCACATCGATCTGGCCGGCCAGGTGCGCGACGACGTCGAAGCTCTGCTCTGACACGAGCCGCGCAAGCCCGGGCGACGTCATGCCGATCGCGTGAAATTTTGCGGCACCGGGGATGTTCTCTCTCTCTCCGGAGGAGAGGTCATCGACGATGGTGACTTTCCATCCTTCCGAGAGAAACACATCGGCAACGTGGGAGCCTATGAACCCGGCGCCTCCGGTGACAAGCGCGTTACGCATCGGAATCGGACCGCTCCGGCGCAACACCGCCGGCATCGACATCCGTCCCCTGACGGGCGTCGTCCATCGGGGTGGGCGAATCCTTTCTTTCCCCCAGCGCGAACAGGTAGCGGGCGGCATCGACCACGCCAAGCCCGCGACCATTCGCGGCCGCGGCCTTGAGTCGCACGCTCGGCTCGTGAAGGAACTTGTTCATCAGCACCCGGGAAAAGTGTTCGAGAGTCTCCGTCTGTTCCGCGGTCAGCGGTCCGAGACGCTTGAGGGCCGCCGCAAGCTCAGTACCCCGAACCCTGTCCATCTCTTCCCTAAACTCGCGGACCACCGGCACGGCCGCGAGTCCCGCGACCCAATCCCAGTACTTCTGCACTTCCTGCGACACGATCTGGGTCGCGGCGGGAACGTCTTCCTCGCGCCGCTCGAGATTTGCCGCGGCTGCCGCGCGAAGATCGTCGAGGTCGTAGAGAAAAACATTCTCCAGCTCGCCCACCTCGGCCTCCACGTCACGTGGCAGCGCGATATCGAGAATGCAGAGCGGACGGTCACCACGCGCTTCGATCACGCCGCGCACGCGCTCGACGGTAACAACCGGAATGGGTGACGCCGTCGAGCAGAGGAGTACATCGACCTCGCGCAGCGATTCCCACACCTGCTCATAGTGCATCGCGGTCGCGCCGTGACGATCGGCCAGCGTCTCCGCGCGCGAGTACGTTCGGTTGGCGACAATCGCGACGCGAACGCCTTCGTTGAGCAGACACTCGAGTGCGAGCTCCGCGACGTCGCCGGCGCCAAGTATCATCGCGCGGCGGCCACTGAGTCCTCCGAAAATTTTCTTCGCGAGCTGGACGGCCGCCGAGCTTACGGATGCCGCGCCCCGGCCGATCCCGGTTTCTTCACGCGCCCGCCCACCGACCAGGAGAGCGCTCTGGAACATGCGGTTGAGTATCGCCCCCGATTCGGAGCGGCAGTGCTCCCAGGCATCCCTCACCTGACCGTGGATCTGCGCTTCTCCAAGTATCATCGAATCGAGGCCGGCCGCGACGCCGAACAGATGCGTCGCCACATCGCGATCTCTCCGCGCGTAGACGAATGGCGCGGCATCCTCCCCCAGGCGGTCCGAGAGTATCTCGGTGATGCGCCCGAGCGCATCGCCGTTCTCTTCGACCGCGTAGACCTCGGTTCGGTTGCACGTGGAAAGAATTACCCCCTCGCGAATCAACCCGCGCTTGCGAAGCCTTCCGAGCTCGCGTACCGCGTCGTGCGGGCTGAAGGTGAGCCTCTCCCGTACTTCGATCGGCGCGGTGCGATGACTGACTCCCCCTACGATTACCGCCACGAGTCTACCCGTTCGGAGAAGGAGCCGTCTTCGACCGCGCTACAGAAATCGTCAGCGATCAGCTTCGGCGCGGCGTCCCCCCAGCTCTCGTCACCCCGAGCGATGAGGCGGGAACGCAGCCCCCTCAATGCGGAGATCGCTCGATCGTATCTCCCGTCGAATCGCTCCGCGATCGCGTCGCGGATTCTCGAGGCAGCCCCGGGGACTCCGCCGGCAGAGACGGCGATGGTTACATCGCCCGACTTGTGCAGCGCCATCGTGTGAAAGTTTCCTTCATCGGGAAAGTCGGTGATGTTCACGAGCTTCCCGCGGGCGTGGGCGTCGAGGGCGACCTGCGTGTTGACCTGCCGCGAGTCGGTAGCCGCGACGACCAGCATCGCGCGGTCGATCTGATCGGAGCTATACGTCGCGCGCACGACTGTAACGCGGCGGTCCCGTTTCGCCTCTTCCAGCTCTGACGAGATTTCCGGAGCGACGACAACTACCTGGGCACCTGCCTCGGCGAGCGAGAGAGCTTTCCGCGTTCCAACTCGACCGCCGCCCACAACGAGGGCGGTGAGCCGCTCTCCATGGAGAGCGATCGGAAAATCGCTCACAGAAACTGCCCGCGGTTGAGCGATGCCATCCGGAACACGACGTACAATGCCAGCACGCTCGCAAAGGTGACGGCTGACATGATTGCCGCGCGGCGCGCTTGCCAGCCGCGGAGGATACGCCCGAGGGCCAGCGCGCTCACACCAGCCCAGGCTACCACGCCCCAGACGATCTGCGGAAGCACAAGCGCCCGATACTCGAATGAGTATGCAGCCGCCAGCGAGAGCCCGAGTGTCAGACCGAGGAATCCTGCGATTGACGCCACATGATTGACGCGGTCCAGAGTGGCCAGAGGCGGAAAGGATCTGAAGATCGCGCCGAATCTCCCAGACTTGAGCTCGCGCCTCGCGATGAGGTACATCGTCCCGGCCGCCGCGGCTGTGCCGTATGCCGCGATTCCCACGAAGCTGAAGACGATATGCATCGTCAGCCACACGGCGCGGGTTCCCTGCGGCTCGAGGAACGGGTGCATGCCGGTAAGATTGCCGGCCATGGTGACAAGCGCGGCAAGGGGCGCGGCCACGAGGGTGAGGCTGACCTCGCGCGCCAGACTCTCGACGATCACGAGTGAAATCGCCAACACCAGCCCGGCGAACGAAAGGCCGGGTCCGAGCCCGGTGAGGGAAGCGGCTCCGGCCTGTCGGGTGAGGCTGGCGAGCGCCGCCGCGTGCGCTCCAATTCCGAAAAGCAGAGCTATCACAACTCCGCCAACGGGCGCTTTTACGCGGCGCGCAAATGGCAGCGCCGCCACGGCGGCGGCGCCAACATAGAATGTGATGGCAATGAAGTGGGCGATCGCAATCATCGATCGCCTAATTTAATTCCCTACGACTCCTTTAGGGGACTCTTGCGCTGCAACGCGATAGTCCCACCTCTGCCGCGCCTACGGAGTCTTTCCGGTCACGCGAACCGGCGTACCGTCGCGAATCGTCGGCTGCTCCTGACGCAGGATGATCACCGTCGTGGAGTACGGAGTCGTCCGCACCACCACGCCCGAACCGGCGACGACGGGGGGCGCTTTTTTGTCGTCCGCCGTTCCAGTCGAATTGTCGATAAACGTGATTTCGTCGCCAACCTGCAACCCGGCCCTGGAGCTCGGCGAGATGATCGTGTAGTGCCCGATCGAGGGGAGCACCGGCTCGTTGAGCACGTAGAGCACCTTACCCGTGACCCCGCCAACAACGGGAGACACCAGGCCCGACGGGAGCGCGACACCGGGCGCGACAATCACATCCTGTTCCAGCATGATCTCGCCAAACTGCCGGATGATGCGCGCGATCGGGCGCTGCCCGGCCGGAATGCTTTCGATTCGCAGAATTCCCGTGGGAACCACCAGCTGTCCGAACTCCCCAAGGTGGGCGCCGAGGACGTATGACATGTATGTGTCGCCAAGACGGGCCGTGTATCCTTTCGGGAGCTCGACGAACAGCGCATCGTTCAGCTGATAACGCTGCCTGATGATGCTGGTCTTGATTCCCGGGCGATCGACGCTCGAGACGAGGCGCCCCGAGTTCTTTGGGCCTCCCTCACGATCGGTGTAGGGCGCGGCTTCGACTTCGCCCTGACGAACCGCGCCGGCGCGCGCGCGGGAAACGGCAACCGCGGACATCGCAGCGACGGTCTGGCTCAGCGGGGACGCAAATACGGTGAGGTCGGAACGCCCTGAGACATTCGCGCGTTGCACTGGAACTCCAGTCAATGCGGTTGTCGGCTGGCTGACGACATGGGAGACAACTTCACCAGCGCTGTCGGCGTGGACCATCGCTTCGGCTCTGACTTCCGAGCCCCAGATGCGAATCACTTCGCCGGGGTAGATCCAATGCGGATTTTTTACGACGTCGGTATTCCGGCGGAAGATCTCCGGCCACCTGAATGGATCCTTCAGGTAGAACTGCGCGAGATCCCAGAGGGTATCGCCTTTCTTCACCACATGCTTCACTTCCTTGGTGGTGTCGGTTACGACCCTCATCCGCACGGTGGTGTCGGCGCGAACAGTGTCGGCCTGGGCTTTGTCGGACGCTGGTGCGACCTGTGCTTCCGCGCTACCGGCTGCCGTCGCGAACAGGAAGCCCACATAGAAAATGGTGGCGCTCACGCCTGATATGCTTGCGGTTTTTGACGTCGCCTTTAGAAATTGACCGATCACTCGCGCTCCCGGAACTTGTCGGATGGGTAAGACACCGCGTGTGGCGGGTCAACCATTGGACGGGGGGCGGCGGGCTAAAGTCACGAGGGGGGTGCAAAAAAGAAAGGCCCCGCGACGCGGGGCCTTTCTCGTTTCTACTCCTCTGTCCTAGAACGGGAGGTCGTCGTCCGTCTCCTGGAGCGCTCCAGGAAAGTCCTCGAAATCCGCCCCGCCAGATCCAGTAGACGCCTTGGCGCCCGCTGCCGCTGGAGCGCGATTCCGGCCTGCGCCCTCGCCCTCGAAATCGGCGCCGCCGCCCTTCCCGCCACCCAGCATCAGCAGTTCCCGAACGTTGATCTCGGTGCTGTAGCGGGTCTGGTTCTCCTTGTCCTGCCACTGTCGATACTCGATACGCCCTTCGACGTAAATCCGGTCGCCCTTCTTGCAATACTTCTCCACGACGTCGGCCAGACCCGAGCCCTTGGTGTTCCACACCACACACCGGTGCCACTCGGTCTTCTCCTGCTTCTCACCGCTCGGCGAATTCCACGAACGGCTCGTCGCGATCGAAAAGCTCGCGACTCTGTTGCCACCCGTCGTCGATCGGACTTCCGGATCGCTGCCAAGATTTCCGATCAGCATCACTTTATTCAGACTTCGACTCACTGTGCCTCCTGGCGAGAGTTCTGTTCCCGCCCAGAATAGTATAGGTGTGGCTCATAGCACGAGCAAACCAACGATTTCAACGGTCAGCAAAATTGCCCGCCCTCTTCTCCTCGTCGCCCTCGGCCACCTCGATCGATCTTCGAAACACCAGCGCGTCCTCGACAGGCCGCCGGTAGTACTTCGATCTTCGCCCGATCTCGCTGAACCCGCGCGAGCCGTAGAGCGACAACGCCGCGGCGTTCGACTCCCTCACCTCGAGAAACGCGTTGCGCACTCCGCGCGAGGCCAGCTCGATCAGAACCGCATCGAGCATCTGCCCGGCCAGTCCCTTCCCCCGAAACCGCGCATCCACCGCAACGTTCAGCACTTCGGCGTCCTCGCCGACCGAGAACACAATGATGTAGCCCGCAATCCCTTCGTCCGGGGGAAAAAGCGCTACGAGAAAGATAGCGGGTGCGGAGTCGATGAGGCGGATGAACGAGTCTTCGCTCCACGGATCAGCGAAGCACGACCGCTCAACCTTTGCGACGTCGTTGACGTCGCCTTCCGTCGCCGGACGAAGGTGCGCCGTCACCGGGGAAGCGCCCGCCCGTGCTCAGCCTCCCAGCGAACCTGAGCCTCCGCCAGCCGCCCGTAGTCCGGCTCCCATGATGCAAGATCCACCGGCCCGCCATCTACAATTGATTCGAGAATGGAAGCCACGCCTCTCGCCTGCGGGTGGAAATCGAGCGCCTGTCCGGGTCCGATGATCCGCGGCGCTCCTTCCCCTTCCCCAACCGCGCTCACCGCGTCACCGGTGAACAGCGCGGTTGGGTGCGTCTGGGTCGCTGCGTGGTCTGACTGCATCGTCAATCGTGCCGCGTAGAATTCTCCGCGCATCGCATCGAGTACCGAAAGGTATTCGCCGGGAGACAGCGCGGGCCGAGCCCCGGTAAGAGTGAGCAGGAGTGAGGAAATGGCGTAGAGCTCGACGCCGTAACCGACCGCGAGACCCTTCGCCACGGAGCCGGCCACGCGGAGGCTCGTAAAGCTGCCTGGTCCCGCGCCACACACGACTCGCGCAATCGCATCACCCTTCACCCCCGCCTCCTCCAGACACTCGGCGAGCGCGGGCATCAGCTTCTCTCCCCTTCCCGATCGCGTCAGTCCACCGTCGTCAGCGCCCAGCGTCCTTTCCGCCACGACTTCCGAATCGCGCAACAGTGCAACGCTTCCGCGATACGTTGACCCCTCGAGCGCGATCGTGTACGCCTTCATCCGGCGAGCAGTATCCTGCGCGACGGGTCATCCGGCACATAGTCGATGTCTATCGGAAGATGATCCTCGGGCAGGCGAGATCCGGCGCGCTCGGGCCACTCGACGAGAATCACCGAGCGCGACGCGACGATCTCGTCCCAGCCGATGTTCGTCAGCTGATCCGGGGAGTCCAGCCGATAAAGGTCGATGTGGTAAACGGTGGAGCGCGCTCCGACGTACTCGTGAACCAATGCATACGTCGGACTCGTGATCTCATCCTTCACTCCATATCCGCGGCAAATCGCTTGGGCGAGCGTTGTTTTGCCGACGCCAAGGT
>JBBQFZ010000113.1:0-7857 GCA_038322455.1 Gemmatimonadales bacterium
CCGCACTCCGCGCGGCGGTCGGAGAGGATGCGTGGGATTCGTGCGTAGAGACTTTCAGCAACGAGGATCGCGGCGCGCCACCAGCGTCGGGGTCCGCGCTGACTTCAGGGATGATCGTGTGCCCTTGCTCCATGGGCACACTCTCGGCGATAAGCGTGGGTGCGTCGCGCTCGCTCATCGAGAGGGCGGCGGATGTCACGCTCAAGGAGCGCCGCAAGCTGATCCTGGTGCCGAGGGAAACACCGCTGAGCGCGATCCACCTGTCGAACATGCTTCGTCTCACGCGCGCCGGGGCGGTGGTCATGCCTGCCGCGCCCGGGTTCTACCACAGGCCTAAACAGGTCTCGGATCTGGTGGACTTTGTCGTGGCGAGAATGCTCGACCAGCTGGGCGTCGAGCAAACGCTCGTTGAGCGATGGGAGGGCGAGCAGGTCAGCTAACCTGCTTCGTCCGCTTCATCTCCTTTGGGAACCTGCGAAACCACGACGATAGCAACAGCAGCTCGTCGATCTCGTGGGTCGGGACCTGCGCCGCGGGACGCACCTGCTGCGAGAAGATGTCCTCCACCAGCTGCTTCATGCCGCGCCGATCCTTGGTGCAGCGGGGTTTCCCCAGCTCGGCGCGCACGACGCCACGACGAATGAGATAAACCCGATCCTCTCCATCGTGCCCAGGCACGGTGTACACGAATGAGAGATTCTCGACGGCGAAGCGCAGCCGGCCAAACTGCGCGCGCAGCGCTTCCAGACGCTCGAGCTTGTCCCGGTAAACAGCAGCGCGCTCGAATTCCATTCCGCCGCTCAGACGCTCCATCTCCCGGCGCAGCATCTCCAGCGGGCCGTCATTCGAGCCATCGAGGAACGCCTTGGCCAGCGCCACGCGCTCTTCGTACTGAGTCGCGGTGCAGCCACCCACGCACGGACCCAGGCACTTTGAGATCTCATGACGGATGCAGCCCGGCGTGCGGGCCAGCTGAAACAACTCGGTCTGGTCGCTGAAGAACATCTTCAGATCAGTGCGACAGTCGCGGAGCATCATCGCGTCGTTCAGCTCGCGCACCGCTTCGCCCACGCGCTGCGCGCCGACGAAGGGCCCATAGTAGACGTCAGCGTCCTCGCCCGTCGCGCCGCGGACAACGAGGAGCTTGGGTGCGCTGCCCTTCGTCAGCTTGATGAAAGAGTAGTTTCGCCCGTCACGCTTCATCGCGACGTTGTAGCGCGGCCTGAAGCGCTTGATAAGTCTCAGCTCCTGCAGCAGCGCCGCAAATTCGCTCGGTGCGTATTCCCACTCGATCTTCTCGGCCGAGCGAAGGATCCGTGCGCCCTTGTCTTCAGGGTAGGCGCAGCGGAAGTAGCTGAGTAGTCGCGTGCGGATCTGCTTCGACTTTCCGACATAGAGAACTTCGCCGTCGCTGGACAGCATCCGATAGATGCCGGGCCGATCCGACGCGCCGTCGCAGACACTCGACCTCATCATGGCCAGCTGTGCGTCGCTCGTCGGCTGGTGCTCCAGGCGCGCGGTGCCTCTCATCATCTAGTGCTGGCACCTCACGCACATTGTCGTCGCACGCCCATCGACCGCGTGCGTTGAGACAAGCCTGGCCCCGCAGCGACGACAGGGAAGTCCCGCCCGTCCGTACACGTTGAGCTTCTCGACGAACGACCCGCGCTTGCCCCGCGCATCGCGGTAGTCGCGAAAGCTCGTGCCTCGGGCTTCTATGGCTTCCTCAAGCACGCCCACGATCGAATCGCGAAGATGCCCGGCCTCCTCGAGGGAGACGGACGCAGCGGATCGGGATGGGTCAATGCCTGCCCGCCAGAGTGCTTCGTTCGCGTAAATGTTTCCAATGCCTGCGATTTTGCGCTGCTCCATTAAAACTTTCTTTACAGGCTGAATGCTCGCCCGAAGAACTACCGATAGATGCTTGGCGGTAAACGAGCGGTCAAGAGGTTCGATGCCGAGTCTGCCGGTGTATTCATCGAATCGTTTCTGGCTCATCAGCGCGAACGTTCCGAGACGCCGCACGTCGGCGTAGTGTAGAGCTCGTCCGTCGTCGAGCTCCATGCGAAGCGTCGAATAGCTGAGCTCCGATGGAGCCAGACTGCCGTCTTCGATCAGAAGTGCTCCCGTGAATCGCGGTTGGACGACGATGCGATCGCCAGTGTCCAGGTCTATGACGACCAGCTTGGCCCGCCGCCAACTGCGAAGAATCCTCGCATCGCGAAGTCTCGCGGAAAGTGAGCGCGCGGACACCTCCCGCAGCACATCGGGTTTGCGCACGGAAACTTTCGTGATTTTCCGCCCCTTGATCGCGCCGTCGAGATCGCGCGCGATCGTTTCGGTCTCAGGTAACTCCGGCATTCCGAGTCAGCTCCCGCCAACCAATGTCGCCCCGCAGCTGCTTGCCTCTGAGCGAAACCTGCTCGGCGTACTCACGCGAGAGATCAGCGGCATCAGTCAGTCGCTCGGCGGCGGCGGTTACGGCGAGGACGCGTCCACCCGCGCTCACCAGGTCGCCCGCGGAATTGAGCGCGGTGCCGGCGTGAAAAACCTCGACGCCATCCTCCAGGGTTGGCAAGCCGATCACGTCGCCGGTTTGGGGTTGCCCGGGATAATCTTCCGCGGCTACGACTGTGGTGACCGCGGAGAGCGGCTTCCAGTCCGGCGCTCGCGCGGTCGCGAGCGATCCGCCGCCGGCCACCGACGCGAGCAGCTCCAGGAGCGAAGACTCCATCAGCGGCATGAGCGCCTGGGTTTCGGGATCGCCGAAACGGCAGTTGAACTCCACGACCTTCGGACCGTCGTCGGTCACCATCAGTCCTGCGTAGAGCAACCCCGTGAACAGAGAGCCTGCCTCGCGCATCGCGGCAAGTGTAGGCGCGATGATCTCACGCATCACCCGGCGAACCAGCTCCGGAGTAGCGATTGAAGTTGGAGCGTACGCTCCCATTCCGCCCGTGTTCGGCCCGAAGTCCCCATCGAGGAGCCGCTTGTGATCCTGCGCGGCAAGCAAAGGGATCGCGCGGGTACCGTCGGTGATCACGAACAGGGAGAGCTCCTCCCCCTCCATGAATTCCTCGATGAGAATCTCACCGCCCGCTTCCCCGAAAGCTCCCTCCTCGAGCATTGCGTCGATGGCTTCCTCGGCATCGGTCGTGTTTTGCGCCACAACGACGCCCTTTCCCGCGGCGAGGCCCGACGCCTTGATGACCACGGGCATGCCGAAGTCCGCCAACGCCTTCTTGGCTTTGGCCGAATCAGTATGGTGCGTCGCGCCCGCCGTCGGGACTCCGGCCCGAGCCATTAGCTCCTTCGCGAAACGCTTCGACGTTTCGATGCGCGCGGCCTCGCGCGTAGGCCCGAAGATCGGCAAGCCGCGCGACCGGAACAGATTGACGATCCCACCCTCGAGCGGGCCCTCGGGACCAACAACCGTTAGATCCACCCGCTCGTCCTCGGCGAGCGCCGCGAGTGCCTCGAGCTTTCCGACCGCTATCGGCACGCAGCGCGCGATAGCCGCGATGCCCGGATTTCCAGGCGCGGCAATCAGCTCGGCGTGCGGATCGTCGCGGCGCAGCTTCCAGGCGAGCGCGTGCTCGCGGCCGCCACCGCCGACGATCAGGATCTTCACCCGAATGCCTGATCGAGGTCGGCGATCAGGTCACCCACGTCTTCAACGCCGCACGAGAGCCGAACGAGATCGTCGGTCAGTCCGAGCTCCGCTCTATGATCCGCCGGAACCGAGGCGTGGGTCATCGATGCGGGGTGGCTGATCAGACTCTCGACCCCACCCAGCGACTCGGCCAGCGAGAACACACGAACGCGTCCGAGGATTTTGGCTGCGTTTTCCTTGCTGCCCGTGAGAACAGAGATCATTCCGCCAAACCCTTTCATCTGTCGCTTGGCGAGCTCGTGTTGCGGGTGCGACGCAAGTCCCGGATAGATCACGTTCTCGTGACCGATCTTTTCGGCCAGCCACGCCGCGATCTTCCGACCGTTTTCATCGTGGCGTGGCATGCGGAGGTGCAGGGTTTTGGTGCCCCGCAACACCAGCCACGCATCAAAGGCTCCCGGCACCGCGCCCGCTGAATTGAGGATGAACTGCATCCGTTCGGCGAGCGCGTCGTCGCGCACGATTGCGATTCCGCCGATCATGTCGCTGTGGCCGTTCAGATACTTCGTCGACGAGTGATAGACGATATCGGCCCCGAAATCGAATGGGCGCTGAAAGAATGGCGAGGCGAAAGTGTTGTCAACGATGAAGAGAGCCTTCTTTCGCTTCGCGATCTCGCCCACTGCGGCGAGGTCGGTGAGGCGCATCATCGGATTCGTGGGCGTTTCCATCATGATCGCGGCCGTGCGCTCGTTGCACGCGTCTTCCACCTTTTGAGGGTCGCGGCTGTCAACGTAGGTGAAGCAAAGCCCAAAATTTCTGAGAATTTTGTCGAACAGGCGGAACGTGCCGCCGTAACTGCTCTCGCCGGCTACGATATGATCGCCCGACTTGAACAGCTTCATGATCGAGTCCGTCGCGCCCATGCCGCTGCTGTAGGCGAATCCGTGCGTCCCGCCCTCCAGCGCCGCCACGTTTCGCTCCAGCGCCTCGCGGGTGGGATTCTTGCCCCTGGCGTACTCGTAGCCTTTGTTCTTGCCGAGTCCTTCCTGGACGTAGGTGGACGTGGTGTAGATGGGCGTCATGATGGCGCCGGAGAGCATGTCCGGCCGTTGTCCCGCATGGATGGCGCGGGTCCCGAACTGTGCCTTGAGGTCTTCTTCGAAAATGCGGGTCATTCGCTTGTTCGCGTTGAGGAGATTGAACCGGAAGTTAACAGATCGCCGGAGGCAGCAATTGTCGTCCGATCCGTTCCCTGACGAGTAAATTACCGGCTGCATCGTGAGCCCAGCAGAAAGAGAGGAAAGAGCGCGAATGGCGTACGAAGGACTGATGGTGAGCGTCTCCGGTGTGCGCGGCCGCGTCGGCGAAGCGCTGACGCCTGAGATCATGGCGAAGTTCGCGGCCGGATTCGGTGCCTGGTCCCTGGCGCGCAGCGGCGGCAAGGCGACCATCGTCGTCGGGCGGGACAGTCGCGTCTCCGGTCCGATGTTTCACCCGGTCGTGATCTCGGCGCTCCAGTCGGTGGGCTGCAACGTGATCGACATCGGCATGGTCCCGACGCCCACGGTGCAGCTCGCGGTGGAGCACCATCACGCGGCTGGTGGGCTAGCGATAACGGCGAGTCACAACCCAATCGAGTGGAACGCTCTCAAGTTCATCGGACCCTCGGGCCTTTTTCTCGATGGCGCCGAAGCGGCCGACATGCGGAAGGTCGTCGATGGCGAGAAGATACCCCGCGCTACGTGGGACAAGCTGGGTGTCATATCTTCCGACAAGGACGCCTCGCGGGAGCATATCGAGAAGATTCTGGCGCTTCCGTTCCTCGACGTCGAAGGGATAAGGAAGAGAGAATTTCGCGTTGGACTCGATTGCGTCCGCGGCGCAGGCGGAGTCTTCATGCCCGTGCTCCTCGAGCTGCTCGGCTGCAAGCTGGCGACGATCAACATGGAGCCCGATGGCAGATTCCCGCGTCCACCGGAACCGGTCGCCGAGAACCTCGGTGAGCTCCAGAAGCTGGTGCAGGATTCACACTGTGATGTCGGAATGGCAGTGGATCCGGATGTCGACCGCCTCGCACTAGTTTCCGACGAAGGCGTGGCGATCGGCGAGGACTACACGCTGGCGCTTGCGGCCAAGGTGGTCCTGCGACATCGAAAGGGGCCGGTCGTAACCAATCTCTCGACGAGCAGGATTCTGGACGACATAGCCACCGAAGCGGGGACCACGGTGATTCGCGCTCCTGTCGGCGAGGTCAACGTCGCGACCCGGATGCG
Organism: Gemmatimonadales bacterium; assembly: GCA_038322455.1. Taxonomy (GTDB): domain Bacteria; phylum Gemmatimonadota; class Gemmatimonadetes; order Gemmatimonadales; family Gemmatimonadaceae; genus UBA4720. Next base: position 5,890 of record JBBQFZ010000113.1, read on the forward strand.
CACGGAGAAATCACCGATCGGCGGAGAGGGGAACGGAGGGGTGATTCTGTCGGAGCTGCACCTGGGCAGGGATGCACCGGTTGGTGCTGCGCTCATCCTGCAATTGCTGCTGGAGGAGGGGGAGAAGCGACCGCTGTCGAAGATCGTCGCGTCTTATCCGCGCTACATCATCGTCAAGGACAAGCTGGAGCGCCCGACCGCGCCCCTCGATACGGTCTATGAGGCCCTGAGGCGCGCATTTCCCGATGCCCAGGCCGATATGCAGGACGGGCTGAGGCTTACCTGGCCCGATCGCTGGGTGCACATCCGGCCATCAGGGACGGAACCAATCGTGCGTGTAATAGCAGAGGCGCCGAGCGCCGAAGACGCGGAGAAACTGGTCTGCGACTGCCGGAAGCCGGTCGAGGCCCTGAGCAAATAGATCCCAGTCAACTAGAGCTCATATATGTGTGGAATTATCGGGTACATCGGAACGCGGGGCGCGACACCACTTCTTCTCGAAGGCCTGAAGCGGATGGAGTATCGCGGGTACGATTCCGCCGGCGTTGCAGTGATGAACGGCTCGGGAGTCGAGACCCGCAAGGCCGCCGGAAAGATCTCCCAGCTGGAGCGCGCGCTCGCGACGAGCCCGGTCGACGGTGATACCGGAATCGGCCATACGCGCTGGGCTACGCATGGCGTTCCCAACGAGTGCAACGCACACCCGCACGTCGACTGTAAGGGCGACATAGCGGTCGTCCACAACGGGATCATCGAGAATTCCGGGACCCTCAGGAAGGGACTCGAAGCTCGAGGGCACGAGTTCGCGTCCGACACCGACACCGAGGTCATTGCGCATCTCATCGAGGAGGCGTTCGATGGGAATCTCGAAGACGCCGTGATCGAAGCGCTCTGGCAGATCGAGGGCACTTACGGAATCGCCGTGGTGTCCAGCAAGGACAAGAACAAGATCGTTGCCGCAAGGAAGGGAAGCCCGCTTCTCATCGGACTCGGCGACGGCGAGTACTACGTCGCGAGCGACGTCTCCGCGATACTCGCGCAGACGCGCGAAGTCGTGTATCTCGACGACGGTGATGTCGCGGTGCTTACCCGCGATGGCTACACCATTCTCAACCAGCGCGCACAGCAGCTCGAGCGCGGCGTCAGCAAGATCGATTGGGATCTGGACCAGATCGAGCGCGGCGGGTTCGATCACTTCATGCTCAAGGAGATCTTCGAGCAGCCGGCGACCGTCGAGAACGCGATGCGCGGACGCCTTCTGCCCGATGAGGGGACGTCGAAGCTGGGTGGCCTCAACATGACCGACGAGGAGCTCCTCAAGTTCGACAACATCCTCATTACCGCGTGCGGTACCAGCTGGCATTCGGCGCTTATTGGCGAGCACATGCTGGAGAGTCTTGCGCGCATTCCCGTCGAAGTGGAATACGCGTCCGAATTCCGTTATCGGAATCCCGTCGTTACCGACAAGACGCTTTGCATCGTGATATCACAATCGGGTGAGACCGCGGACACGCTGGCGGCGATGCGGGAAGCCAAATCGCGTGGAGCACGGACGTACGGGATCGTGAACGTCGTCGGCTCGACGATCGCACGCGAGAGTGATGGCGGGATCTACGTCCACGCCGGTCCAGAGATCGGTGTGGCCTCTACAAAGGCGTTCACCAGCCAGGTGATTGCGCTGCTGCTCTTCACGCTCAAGCTCGCCCGGCTGCGCAACCTGTCCATGGTCGATGGCAAGGAGATCATTCAGCAGCTCCAGCAGCTGCCCGCGAAAATCCAGAATATTCTGGATCGCGCCGGCGAGGTGGAGAAGATCGCCGAGGACTTCAAGAACGCGCAGAACTTCCTGTATCTGGGCCGCGGCTACAGCTTCCCGACCGCGCTCGAGGGCGCGCTCAAGCTCAAGGAGATCAGCTACATCCACGCCGAGGGATACCCGGCGGCGGAGATGAAGCACGGCCCCATCGC
>JBBQFZ010000114.1:0-7855 GCA_038322455.1 Gemmatimonadales bacterium
CAAGCGCGGATCGGCGACGTTCATAAATTCGACGGAGCTGAATCCCACTCTGCAGGCGACGGGCGAATACGAGGTCAAGCAGCCGAACCGTGAAGCCATCAGCATCCAGATCGTAGTCGGCGGAACGGTGAGGAATCCGAACATCTCGCTCACGAGCGACGCACAGCCGCCGATTCCTCAGAGCGATCTTTTGAGCTACCTCGCCTTCGGCCAGCAATCCAGCTCGCTCCTCCAGCTCGAGGGATCCGGTCTTACCAACGGCGGTGGCGGAGGAAATGTGGTGGGCGCCGGCGCCGCGCTGGCGAGCCGGCAGCTCGCGGGTGTCGCCCTCGGTGTCGTCGCCGACCAGGTCGCCGGCGAGGCCGCCCGCTCACTCGGCGCCGACGTCTTCACGATCACCCCCGCCGATGTTCAGACCGACGTCGGAAACTTTCTCAGGGCGACGCAATTCGAGTTCGGTAAATACATCAAGTCGCACACGTTTGTCGAAGTGAAGTCGCCGCTCGATCCGTCGGCGCTGGTGAGGCCGGGAATCCAGCTTGTGCATCGCTTTGGCGGCACGCGCGGGTATCGCCTGGAGACGGGCGTCGACACGCGCTACCTGCTGCGGGAGCCCACGCTGTCGCGCGATCAGAACATCGTGACTACGAGCGCATTCGGAGCTTTCCTTATCAGGGAATGGCGATTCTAGGGTAAGCCACACGGAAGGGGTCAAGCATTGTCAACGATCGATAATAGCGCCGACACCTTTGTATAGTGCCGTGAGGGCCGTTTTGACCGCGTCTGGTGTCCTCGGTGCACTGGTGGTTGGATCGTGCCACCGCGCGCCGTTGGCGCGGCCGGAAGGCGCGGTTCCGCAGGGCGCAGTTCGGCCTGCGGTACGCGGCAAGGCGGTAAGGATCAGAGATCGAAGACTAGCTTCGCAACTGTCCACCGGATAGCGTTGCTTCATGTGCGGACGCGCGACGGTGATCAACCCCGACGGTATTACGGAGAAGGTCTACGGCTACACGAAGAAATTCGTGCCGAGCGACTGGAAGCCGCGTTACAACCTGAATCCTCGCGAGCCGATTCCGAGCGTCTATTTCGATCCGTTCTTGCGCGAGCGCGTGCTGCGGACGATGCACTGGAACCTGATTCCGCCCAAGCTCGAGACCCAGGAGAAGGTCGACGCGTTCGACTCCCAGTACTCGACCTTCAACGCGCGCATTGAGACGGTCTCTACCGCGCCGACGTTTCAGGACGCGTGGCGAAGCCGGCGGTGCCTGGTGGTCGTGGACGGAATCATCGAGTGGGTGGGCGACAAGGGCCGCAAGACTCCGCACCTGATTCGCCACCGCGATCGCCGCCCGATTGCGATGGCGGGACTATGGAGTCACTGGCGAGCGCGGAAAGATGATGAAGGCATCTGGTCGTCCACCGTCATCGTGAAAGATGCGGACGAGTGGTACAGCCGCTTCCACGATCGGATGGCCGTGCCGCTTGCGCCAGAGCATTATGATGCGTGGCTGGATCCGCAGCGCAAAACCGGCCAGCTCGAGTTGCTCAAGGCGTCGGCGTACCACGAGGACGAGCTCGAGTACTTCCCGATTTCGCGGCTCGTCAACAATCCGCGCTACGACGAGCCGGACATTTTGGATGCGTCCGCCGGCCCGGAGCTGCCCGCCGCAACGAAGCCGAAAAAGAGCATGGAGCTGCTCCTCGATCTCTAGCTGACCGCGCCCGGTCAGCGCTTCCCTGCTACCGCCGCGTACTCGTCCCACAGCGTCGCCATAGCGCGCATGCCGACCCGGAAATTCTCCTCGCTCATCCACTCGTCGGGCGCGTGCGCGTTCTCGCCCGGCAGCCCGAATCCGACCAACAGAACCGGAGCGCCAAGTATCTTCTCGAAATCGCCGACGACTGGGATGGAGCCGCCTTCGCCGGTGATCACGGGCTCCTTTCCGTAAGCAGCGCGCAGCGCCTTTCGCGCCGCATCGTAGATCGCGCCATTCAGCTCGGCGCGCCAGGGACGCCCACCGTGCAAGTGTTGAACGGTCACCTTCACACCCTTCGGCGCAACCTTCGCGACGTGCGCCTTCATCAGCTTCTCGATCTCGTCCGGAAGTTGGTCGGGCACGAGACGGCAGCTCACCTTTGCCATCGCCTTCGCCGGCAGGACGGTCTTGGCGCCTTCGCCCGTGTAACCGCTCAGCAGGCCGTTCACCTCACACGTCGGGCGGATCCACAGCTTCTCCAGCGTCGTGTATCCCTTTTCTCCGCCCAGGGTGGCGACACTCGTCTCTTTCATTAGAGTCTTGTCGTCAAACGGGAGCGACTGCATCTGCTTCCGGATTTTCGGATCCCACTCGCGCACCTTGTCGTAGAAGCCGGGAATGGCGATGTGGCCGTTCTCGTCGTGGAAGGTCGCGAGAATCCGGGCCAGCGCCATCGCGGGATTCACGATCGCCCCGCCGTAGCTTCCCGAGTGAAGATCGCCGGCTGGTCCCTGCACGTTGATCTCGAAGTAGGCGAGCCCGCGCAGCGACGAGAGAATCGACGGCAGTCCAGGCGCGAACATCGCGGAGTCGGAGATGACGACCGCGTCGGCCTTGAGAAGTGTCTTCTGCTCCTCGACGAACTGTGCCAGGTGCTCGCTGCCGATCTCTTCTTCCCCTTCTGCGATCACAACTACGTTGACCGGCAGCTTCTTGCGCGTCGCCAGGTGCGCCTCGAGCGCCTTGATGTGGAGAAAGAGCTGCCCTTTGTCATCGACCGACCCGCGCGCGAAGATCTTTCCATCCCGCACGGTCGGCTCGAACGCCGGTGACGTCCACAGGTCGAGCGGCTCGGCCGGCTGGACGTCGTAGTGTCCGTAGATCAGAACCGTCGGCGCGCCGGGCGCCTTTCGCCACTCGCCCACCACGACGGGATGTCCCTTCGTCGGATAGATCTTCGCCGGCACGCCGATCTTGTCGAGTGACTTCTTCACCCACTCCGCGGCGCGCTTCGTATCGGCGTTGTGCTCGGATTTGGCGCTGACGCTGGGGATACGGAGGAAATCGAACAGCTCGTCGCGGATCCGCGAGTCATTATCAGCCAGAAATGCTTCCAGATCTGTGGGAATGACCGGCTTTCTGCTCGAGGAAACTTTTGGCTTGCTCACCTGGCCTGACTCGTCGCTGTTGTGTTCATCATCATGGAAGAGGTGCGACCAGCATGCGGGATCTCCTGACATTGTTTTGCCTTGAGGCTGTCGTCCATTCAATCCAGAATATAACCTTCAGCGGGCATCATACTGCCTGCCATCTTCATACCAGCGTGGAGAGTAACGAACGGATGCAGGAATTGACGGGCGAGCGGGTTCTGATGCGAATTCATGTAAGCGAGAGCGATCGTTACGATGGAGATCCTCTCTCGGAGAGAATTCTGTCGCTGATCAGGGAGCGCCAATACGCCGGGACTACGTTGATTCGGGGGGCGATGTCGTTCGGGGCGAATTCCAGGCTGCATTCCGATCGGGTGGAGGTCCTGGCCCTCGATCTTCCTCTCGTCATCGAGTGTGTGGAGACGGAAGACAACATTCGCGCGATTCTACCCGATCTCGATAAGATGATCGGAGGGGGGCTGATCACGCTCGAGCGGGCGAATGTGATTGTCTATCGCCCCGGAGATGATGGTTCGGAATCACCGAATGCCGATTGACCGTCACGGCCCGGCCGCCCCGGGCGACAAGTCGTTTCTCAACGACCCGCAGCTCCGGCACTTCGAGGTATTTCTGAGCATGCTCGAAACGGCTCTGAACGAGATCGAGTGGCTCGCCAGTCCCGGCCCAACGACTGAGGGAAAGAATCTGGTTATCTTTGACTCCGACCTGCCCGGGGATTTCATGACGAGAGCAGAGCCGGCTATCGGTGCGATCCGCCAGGAGATCGCGGGTCTTTCGAGGACTCTGGGCATCGAGCCTCGACACCGATCGCGCGTGCGAACGGTGAAGGCTCTTGTGACTGCCGAATTGGTTCGACTCGACGACAGTTACGCGCGAAAGCTGCGTGGATACGGAGTAGTCAACCCTCGCGTCGAGGCGGAAGTCGATCCAATCCTCGACAGGATGCGGACCGGCATTGTCGCTCTCCTCAGGGCCGCAGAGCATGATCCACCGGAGTCGACTCCCATGGCGCATCGATGAACAAGCTTATCTGGTATGTGGCGATCGGGAGCGGAATCGGCGGGGTCGCGCGACTTCTTTTGGGAAGTTTCGTCCAGCAGAAGGCAGGTACCTCGTTTCCGCTCGGAACCATCGTGATCAACATTACCGGTTCGTTCATCCTCGGGTTTCTCATCCGGTATGCATTGGCGACGCCCAACGTCACGCCTGAGATAAGGGCGCTGATGACGACGGGATTCTGCGGCGGCTACACCACTTTTTCGACTTTCAGTTTCGAGACGGCGACTTTGATCGAGGACGGGCGGTACGAGCGAGCATCTCTTTATATCCTGCTGAGTGTCGGAGTCGCGCTGCTCGGCATCTTTGGAGGTTTTGCCGCGGCTCGGCAGCTCCTTGAGATTCGCTCGAATGCCTAGCTTCCGGCCGCGGGCATGATTGTCATTGGGGGAGAGTGATGCACGGATTCAAGGGCGAGCGCGTACTGATGCGGATTCATATCGGAGAGCGCGACAAACACAATGGAAAAGCGCTCTACGAAGAAATTGTGGAGATGCTCCGCGAGCGTCATTACGCCGGGGCTACCGTGTTTCGCGGCGTGCTTGGGTTCGGCGCGAGCTCGCGGGTTCACCGCGAACACATCCTCGGACTCTCCCTCGACGTTCCTGTCGTGATCGAGTGCGTCGAAACTGAAGAGCGAATCAAGGCGATCCTTCCCGATCTCGATTCGATCATTGCCGGAGGGATGATTACGCTCGAGCGAGTCCGAGTGATCATGTATCGTCCGCACCAGGCTGAAGACGAAGGCCCGGATGACTGGACGACGGATATCACCGGCTCGTGGAAGGTCGTCACGGACAAACCCAAACGGTGAAACCGTTCGATCCTCGTCCCTTGACCAGCGGATAGCGATGGCCTAGGCTTCAGTCAAAATAGTGCGGCGATGGAGTTCGCCTTCGACCACCGCTTACTTTGCGGTTAATGACTCCTACACGGGCTTGATGCCGGCGTGGGAGTTTTGTTTTATCCAGACCTTTCCCCGGCATTGAGCGTTGTCGCGAGTCACGTCCTACGGGGAAACGATGGAATTGAATGTCTGGCTGATAGCAAGCATCTGGATGGGGCTCGCACTGGTCGCGAGCGTCATCTCGATCAAGATCGGGATCTCTGTCGCGCTGATCGAGATCCTGGTTGGAATCCTTGCCGGGAACTTTTTCGGCATCCACACGGCCCCGTGGATCGATTTCCTCGCGACCTTCGGATCGGGTCTGTTGACCTTTCTCGCGGGCGCCGAGATCGACCCGGGCTCGCTGAAGCGGCATCTGAAGCCGGCGCTCGCGATTGGGACGATCAGTTTTCTGCTGCCATTTCTCGCCGCCGGCGCTTTTGCCTACTGGGTGGGCCACTGGGAGCGCCATGCCTCATATATCGCTGGTATCGCCCTCTCGACGACATCGGTGGCCGTCGTGTACGCGGTGATGATCGAGACCCAGCTCAATCGCACCGAGCTCGGAAAGCTGATTCTCGCGGCGTGCTTCGTCACGGACTTCGGCACAGTGCTCGCGCTTGGAATCATTTTCGCGAATTTCAATGCCTGGCTCGCACTCTTTGTGGCCGTGACAGCGGCAGTACTCTGGTACCTGCCGCGCCTCACGCGTTTCGTCATCAGGAGCGTCGGACACCGTGTGAGTGAGCCGGAGGTGAAGTTCGTCTTCTTCATCCTCTTTCTGCTCGGCGGGCTGGCGAATGTGGCGAAGAGTGAAGCGGTTCTTCCGGCCTATCTCGTCGGACTGGTCATAGCGGGAGTATTCGTACGCGATCGCATCCTCATGGACAGAATGCGATCGATCGCGTTCTCGCTTCTCACTCCGTTTTACTTCATAAAGGCCGGGCTGTTTGTCTCGCTTCCCGCAGTCGAGGCCGGAGCATTTCTGATCGTCGCGTTCCTGGCGGTCAAGATGATTTCCAAGTTCGTCGGTGTATGGCCGCTGACGCGCGCGTTCAGGTTCGACCCGCGTGAAGGCGCGTATACGACCTTGCTGATGTCGACGGGCCTGACGTTCGGCACGATCTCGGCGCTGTTCGGCCTCACCAACAAGATCATCGATCAGAGTCAGTATACGATTCTCGTCACGACGGTAATCGCGAGCGCGATCGTTCCGACGGTGATCGCTCAGCGATTCTTCCACCCGGGATCGCCGGCGACCGAGACGACGGAAGAAGACATCGAAACGATGAGCGTGCCCGGAAACGGCGCTCTCTCACCGCTGGAATGACGCTGATGGGATTCCAGAGCATTGTCCAGGAAAATCCGCTCGAACGTCTGGCGTCACTCGCGTCCATGGCGGGAGTGGCGCAGATCGCGGACGAGGCGCGCGCTCTCGCCACTCGTGTGGCCGAAGGCCGGTTCTACCTCGCTTGTGTGGGGCAGTTCAAGCGTGGCAAATCGAGCCTTCTCGATGCGTTGCTCCACGAGGTGATACTCCCCATTGGAGTCGTTCCCGTCACAGCACTGCCAACCGTGGTGCGATACGGTACCGCGCGCTCGGCGCGTGTCCTGTTGCGCGGTTCCGACTGGCGTCAACTCGAAATCATCGATCTCTCATCTTACGTGTCCGAGGAAGAAAATCCGGAAAACGAGAAAGGCGTAGCGGCGATCGAGGTCTTCGTTCCGAGCGAATTATTGGCGACCGGAATGTGCCTGGTCGATACGCCCGGCATCGGCTCCGTCTTTGAGGCGAATAGCGCGGCCACCTACGAGCTCGTTCCCCACATCGATGCCGCGCTAGTGGTGCTCGGAGCGGATCCACCGATCTCCGGCGAAGAGCTGGCACTCATCACCAGAATCAGCCAGCGCGTCGACGACCTGCTCTTCGTGCTGAACAAGGCGGATCGGGTGTCGAAAGCGGAGCTGGCGTCCGCAAAGCAATTCGCGTGTCGAATGCTGGGTGCGCGGTTGGATCGGCCAATCGAGATTTATGAGGTCAGCGCGAAGGAGGAGCTCGAGGGCAGCCATGGGACCAGGGAATGGTCCGCCTTCACCGCCGCGCTCAATCACACGTTGGCAGCTTCGGGAAGGCAGCTGGTGTGGCTCGCCCAGAAACGGGGCATGTCGCGGCTTACCGGTTGGCTCCTTGTCACCATAGAGGAGGAAAGACGCGTGCTCGTCGAACCGCTGGCGGATTCGGAGGCAAGCCTGCAACAGCTGGCCGAATACATTGCGCGGGCGGAGCAGGCAATCGACGACCTCGGACTCCTTTTCCTGGGCGAGCAGGAGCGATTGACGCAACGACTCGAAGAGAGAAGGCAGAAATTCATCGCGAGCGTCCTTCGCGGTGCCCAAAGTCAGCTCGCCGAGCAACTGCCTTTCGCGCCGTCATTCGGGCCGGCATGTCGACGATTTTCAATGCAGGCCGCCCTCGACATCGCGCGAAAACACGTAGTCCCCTGGCTCAGTGCAGAAGAAGAAAACGTGAACGACGAATACGCCGGGGTTACAGAGCGCTTCACGGCTCTCGCCAATGAATTTCTCGGAGAGCTGGCCGAAGCCGGTATTCCGCACCTTCGGCACATCGCTGAATCAATCGAAGAATGCGGCAAGCTCACTTCTCGCTCGCGATTCCAGTTTCACCAGCTGCTACACCTTGCACGACCCGCCTCTCCTCTGCGGCATGCGGCCGATTTGATACTGGCTGCGGTCGGTCTAAGGCG
>JBBQFZ010000115.1:0-7843 GCA_038322455.1 Gemmatimonadales bacterium
TCATCAAGCAGGATTGGAGTGCCTATACACCCGCAGATCACGAGGTGTGGGGTCTGCTCTACGATCGGCGGATGAAGGAGCTGCGCAAAAACGGCAGCCGGATTTTCCTGAAGGGCGCCGATACCATCGGTCTCAAGCGCGAGACCGTTCCCGACCTGGCAGAAGTAAATCGAAGACTCGCACCACCCACGGGCTGGGAAGCGGTTCCGGTGTCCGGTTTCATCCCGGCGAAGAGTTTCTTCCAGTGTCTGTCACTGCGCAAATTTCCGACGACAGTCACGATCCGCACGCGTGAGCAGCTCGACTATCTCCCGGAGCCGGACATCTTCCACGATGTGTTCGGGCACGTGCCTCTGCACGCCGATCCGGTGTTCGCCGATTTCCTCCAGCACTACGGGCAGGTCGCGGCAGCAGCGGAAAATGAAGAAGACACGACGCGGATGGCACGGCTCTTCTGGTTCACCGTGGAGTTCGGGTTGATCCGCGAAGAGGGCCAGATCAAGGTCTACGGCTCCGGGCTCATCTCATCCCATGGCGACGCGGCCAACGCGCTCGGCCCAAAGTGCGACCGGCGGCCGTTTTCACTCGACGCGGTCTTCGATCAGCATTTCGAGATCGACCACTTCCAGGATGTGCTCTTCGTTACCGAGTCGTTCGACCAACTGTACCAGGCTGTCGAAGAAGCCGGTCGGAGAATCGGAACGATCCGCTAGGGTGCTCGCGAGCGGCGCCGGTCCAGACCCCCCGAACTTCTTGGGGGTCTGGGGGTAGGGAACGGCGGTCTATAGTGTCCGCTTATGAGTTCGAGGCACGAACTCGGTCCAGCGCCGAGATCAGCGAATCGATATCAGACGGATCGAGGACGGATATGGCTTGGGAATCCCAGCGGTTCATCGGCTCGTCGAGCTCTCGGAGTAGCTCGAGTCCGCTGTCGGATATCCTACAGTACACCCGGCGTCGATCCTTGGGGCAAGGAGTGCGTGTCACGAGTCCCTTGCGCTCCAGACGATCGATGAGCCGTGTTACACCGGGGGTTTGTTCGATCATTCGCTCGCCGATCGTCAATGTAGGGAGCCCGGCCTGACCGGCTCCCCTCAGAATGCGCAAAACGTTGTACTGTTGTGGCGTGACCCCGTGGGGCTCGATCACCTGGGCCAGCGTGCGCTTGATGGCCTCGGCGGTCCGCAGCAGGCCGATAAGCGCTTGCTGTTCGCGGGACCGAAAGGCATCGGGCGGCTTTGGAACGGATTCCATGCGATTCAGTGTATTGTCAGCCGCAGCGTTGGGCAAGCAATTGAAGGCGTTGGCGGCCGAAAGGCTGCAGAAGGCCGTTTCTTTATTCTAAACTATGGCGCGCGCGGTAGATTACCGCGGTCTCCGAACCCTCTCCCGATCAATCTCGATGCGTAACCTGCCCGTTGCTGCTCTCACTCTGTGCGCCGCACTCATCGCCGGATGTTCCGACTCGTCGGGGCCGGTCAAATTCGGCCCCCTGACGACGATTGCGATCAAGACTGGCGGCAACAATCAAACGGCATTGGCGGGAACCGTCGTCCCCGGGCCGATCATCCTGACGCCGACCGACGATCAGGGCCGGACGATTCCCGGGCAGGCGGCGACATTTACCGTCGTGGCAGGAGGCGGGACGATCGAGAACACGACTGGAACGGTCAACGCCGATGGCACCATCACCGCTCCGGTATGGACCCTCGGGAAAAGCGCGGTTCCGCAACAGCTGCAGGTGACCATCGCCGGCAGGACCCAGCTGATCAGCGCTACGGTGAAGACAGACTACAAAATCGACGTGAGAGTGTTTGGTCGACCTTTGACGTCCCCGCAGCTTGCCTTGTTCACCAACGCAGCGGCGAGGATTCGCGCGCTCGTCACCGGTAAGCCGCCACTCGTGAATGGGCAGGGCGCTCAGCCGTCGACGGCCTGCGGGGCTACCGGAGTTGCGGATCTCACTGCGACGGACATCATCGACGGAGTACTCATTTACGCTTCCATCGATTCGATCGACGGCAAAGACAGCATCCTCGCGCAAAGCGGTCCTTGCTACGTTCGCAGCGACACTGATGTACGCACCGCCATCGGAATCATGAAGTTCGACTCCGCGGACATCAACTCGCTGGCTACCACTGGGAATCTGCAGGAGGTCATCACCCACGAAATGCTGCACGTAGTGGGGATCGGCTCTTTCTGGGACTCGCTGCCGGGCAACAAGAACCTGTTGATTAACTACGGTCCCAACGTCGCATATATCGGCCCCGGTGGGATTGCCGGCTGCAAAGCTCTCGGAGCCGTCAACACGTGCGCCACTTCTGTTCCGGTGGAAGGGGATCAGGGTGGGGACGGAACCATCAACTCACACTGGGACGAAAAGACCTTCGGAAACGAGCTGATGACCGGATTCCTGAACCGCGGTACCAACCCGCTCAGCGTGATGACGATTCGATCGCTTGAAGATCTGGGCTACGTAACCAACCCGGCGGCCGCGGATGCTTACCCTGACGCGAGCACGGTGAAAACGTGGAACCTCAAATCCAGCTTCCGACTTAGCGACATAACTTCGGCTCCGACGTCTGCCATGTCCAAGCGGTGGGAGAGGCCCCTCGCGCGTAGGCCGCGTTCGCTACCTTCCGGAATCAGCGCGCGAAACGTGCGGGGCAAGCGATGACCTTCATTTTGAAGGTTTCATTTATCGCTGCAATGGTGATTCTTGCGGGCTGCGGCCCTTCCGCCCAATCGCGGGCTGATTCCGCGGTTTCGGCATCGTCATCGACGACGAGATCGGTCACCTCAGCTCCGATCGACACCACGCTGGTCGCGCCGGTCACCACCACCAACAGCGGATCGAAGACTTCCGGCACCAGAACGACCACGACCAAAACAACGGTGACGACGACCAGAAAAACCAGTGAGACGGCACCCTCGGACCCGAACATCATCGGCCACGACAGGGTACTCCGCTTTCCTCACCGCACCCTTCCTCCCGCCAGCTCGACTCCCCAGCGCTAGTCGGCGTCAGGCGTCCCGCAGCGCAACGATTGGTGTCTCGCGGAAAACATCTCTCCCGGCAAGTAGCCCGATCAGAAGCGTGAGGGCTACGATTACGAGCGCGATGCCGACGACGGGCATGAGCGGCAACCCGAATGGCATCTTGAATACGTAGCGCACGACCGCCCAGCCTCCCGCGATTGACAGTACCATCCCCGTTAGCCCGCCAAGAAGACCGAGCAGCGAGTATTCGGCGAGCAGAATCTTTGCGATCTGGCCGCGGGTGGCGCCGAGGGTTTTGAGGAGAACTCCTTCACGAACGCGCGCGCCGCGTGTGGCGGCGACGGCGCTGAACAGAACCGGTATGGCGACGGCGAGGCTGAAGAGCGCCATGAAACGGATCGCCAGCGAGACTCGCGCGACAATTCGATCCACCGTTCTCTTGATCGCCGTCAGATCGATGCTCGACACATTCGGAAATCGGTTCACCGCCGCGCGCTGAAGAAGCGACACCTCCGCCGGGTTCTTTACCTGCGCGAGCAGCACATATAGCTTGGGCGCGCTCTGGAGCGCGGGCGGCGCGAACACCGCGAAGAAGTTGGGCTCGAATCGCGTCCACACGACCTTTCGGATGCTGGTAAGGCGTGTTGGAATGTCCACGCCCTGCACGTTCCACGTGACGACATCGCGGAGCTTGACGTTGAGCTCCTTCGCGATGCCTTCCTCCAACGAGACCTCGCTCGTGTCCTGCGTGCCTGTAATCGCGGGGCCGCCGAACCACTTTCCTTCCACGATCGTTTCGCTTGAAGCAGGCTTGTCGCGGTATGTCGAGCGAAACTCGCGCCGGAGGGCCCAGCCCGCGCGGCCTCTCTGCGCCCGTGCGACCGGGAGCATGTCCGCGACCTTTTTGCCGTTGATCGCCGAGATGCGCATCGTGATCACCGGCGCTACCTGCACGACGTCGGGCCCGCCGGCTTTTACAAGCGAATCGAGCGTCGCTTCCTGGTCCTGCTGCACGTCGAAGAAGACGACATTGCCGCGCGACTCCGCCGCTGCAGTGGTAAAGCGACGCAGGATGTTGTGCTGCACCAGATAGAGCGTGCTGATCAGGAAGGCGCCGAATCCCAACGCGAGGGTGACTGCCCGAGTCTGATTCCCGGGCCGATAGAGATTGGCGACGCCCTGTCGCACGACGTACGGCCAGCCACTGCGAAGTCCTTTGCGCGCCGTCCACGTGAGAAGCGCGGCGCTTCCGGCGAGCGCCAGTATCACCAACCCCGTTGCGCCGCTCATGGAGAGCGCCTGGTTGGTTGTGCGTGCGCGCAGGAACGCGATGCCAACGACGCTCAGCACGAGCGCGACGTCCACGGTGGTTCTCGGCACGTCAGACCAATGCATGCGTAGAACGTCGGCGTCGGTGTCACGCCGCAGCGTTTGCAGCGGCGACACGTTGCGGAGAGCGAGCAACGGTCTGAGCGCAAAGACCAGCGCGATCCAGCCGCCGACGGCGAGTCCGGTCAGAACCGCGCGCGGCACGAGACTGACCTGCACATCGATGGGAAGGACGTCGCTGAGCGCGTGCGGCAATACGAACTGAACCGCGACGCCGAGCGCGGCACCAGCGGCTGCGCCTGCCAGCCCCATTGCCGCGGCCTGCACGACGTAGATCGCGAGCACTTGTCCGCTCGAAGCTCCCAGGCACCGCAACACCGCCACTGTGTCGATCTTTCGCGCGACGAACGCGCGTACGCCGCTGACGACGCCGATGCCGCCGAGCAAGAGCGCCACCAGTCCGACGATCCCAATGAAACTCGAGAGATTCTCGATCGCCTCCGACGTCGACATCTCGCTTTGCGTGACGGTTCGGACGCGCACCTGCTGCGCTTCTATTCGCTTGCGCAGTGGTTGGATGAATTTGTCCGGGTCGACGTTGGGCGGCAGCTTTGCCTGCACCAGCCTATCGGCAGTGCTTCCAAACACGAGCAGCTGGGTTTCCGCGACGTAGTTGGCCGGAATGAAAATGCGGGGCCCGAGCATCTCCGCGATTCCCGCGGCCGAGGGAGCGTCTTTGACCGTCGCGACGATCCTGAAGACGCCGAACCCGAGCTTGAGTGTGTCGCCGACCTTTGCGTTCAGCGATGTCAGGAGCGACGGATCAACGATCGCATTGGCGCCCTGCTGCAAGCGCGGCCAGCTCCCCGCCGGCTCCGTGACGATCTTACCGTAAAAGGGGTAGTTGGCGGTAACGCCGCGCACCTGAGCGAAGCGGGTACCGGCCGTTCGAGGGACTACAGCCATCGACGGAAACGTCGTCACTCGCGCAAACGAGATCCCTTTGCGCGAGAGCGAATCGAATAGCGAGTCCATTGCCGGAGTAAACGGCACTGACGAGTTGAAGGAGATATCTCCGCCCATCAGCGCGCGCGACTGGTCCTTCACCGATTGGACGATGTTGGTCGAGAAGGAGTCAATTGCGACCAGCGCCGCTACGCCGAGGGAGATCGACGACATGTAGAGAAGAAGACGGCGTCGGGCGGTACGGCTTTCCCGCCAGGCGAGACTCCAGACGCTTGCGGACATCGGCATCAGTCCTCGGCCACTGTTCCGGCACCGGTGTCTTCTACCACCGCGCCGTCCAGAAGCCTGATGATTCGCGATGCCTGCGATGCAAGCGAGGCATCGTGCGTTACGAGGACGATGGTCGATCCGGCTTCACTGTTGAGCGACTGAAGCAGCTCGAAGATGCGATGACCGGTGGCATTGTCGAGATTTCCGGTCGGCTCGTCCGCGAAGAGTATTCGTGGCGAGTTGGCAAAGGCGCGCGCGACGGCCACGCGCTGCTGCTCGCCACCGGAGAGCTGGGTTGGGAAGTGATGGCCTCGTCCCGTGAGCCCGACGCGATCGATCAAGTCGCGCGCGCGCTCGGTGGCCCCGGGCGTCCCTCGCAGCTCAAGCGGCACCTGCACATTTTCGAGAGCAGTGAGCGTTGGTATCAGCTGAAAAGTCTGAAAGACGAATCCCACCTTTTCGCCGCGCAGGCGCGCCCGCTCGTTCTCGTTTAGCTTCCCGAGATCGGCACCGTCGAGGAGCACAGTGCCACGCGTCGGTGTATCAAGTCCGGCAAGCAATCCGAGCAATGTCGTCTTCCCGCTGCCGGAAGGTCCGACGATTGCGACGAACGCTCCCTGCGCGATGCTGAACGAGACGTCGCGGAGCACGGCGAGCTTTTGCTCACCGCTCATGTACTCTTTCGTCACTTCACGGGCATTCAGCATGAAAGAATTCGGGTGTGGTCTGTGTTTGGTGCGGCGATGATGCTTGACGCGGGTGCTCGGCGCCTTGGCGTGTTCGGTGGCCTGATGGTTGTGATTCTCGCAGCCGTACCCGGTTGCGGCCCTGACAATAACGGTGAAGAGGCGAAGAATAACATGAGAGTGTCGAAGGGGAGGGAAGACTCCGCGCCAACCGCACCGGCGTCGACGACGCCAGCGGGCAAGCCGGTAGTACTGTTCTTCGGTACGAGCCTCACCGCCGGCCTGGGGCTCGACCCGCAACAGGCCTTTCCCGCCCTGATCGAAAAGAAAGCCGCAGCGGAGGGACTTCCGATTACAGCGGTGAACGCCGGTCTGTCCGGAGAAACCACGGCCGGCGCGGCGCGGCGAATCGACTGGGTGCTTCGAACGCCCGCCGATCTCGTCGTGATCGAAGGCGGAGCAAATGACGCGCTGCGCGGGCTCTCCCCGGATGCCGCGCGCTCAAATCTGGAGCAGGTGATCGCCGCGATCAGGAACAAGCAGCCGGCGGCGAAGATCGTGCTTCTGCAGATGGAAGCTCCCCCAAATTACGGCGCACCGTATACCCGCAGCTTTCATTCGATCTATCCCTACATCGCAAAGAAGGAGGGCATTCCGCTGGCGCCCTTCTTTCTCAACGGCGTGGCCGGGATTCCCCGATACAACCAGGCGGATGGCGTGCACCCCAA
Organism: Gemmatimonadales bacterium; assembly: GCA_038322455.1. Lineage (GTDB taxonomy): Bacteria > Gemmatimonadota > Gemmatimonadetes > Gemmatimonadales > Gemmatimonadaceae > UBA4720. Next base: position 6,980 of record JBBQFZ010000115.1, read on the forward strand.
CATCGCAGGTGAGCGGCTTGTCGCGGACAACGTGTGGAAGGCGCTCAAGCCAGTGGTCGCCCAGCTTGCCCGAGTTGCAAAAGGCGGCTAAGTTTCGAGGCTGTTTGCGTTTACGCTTCGTTCCGATCGACGCTGCCGAGGCTCACTGCCGAGCTCGACCGTAAAGCTTTCGACCCCAGTTCTGGAATACCGATATGGCAATGCCTGCCACCCAAATCCGGCGTGGAATGGTCCTGGTTTTTCAGGGCGATCCGTGCCGGGTAGTTGAGTTCCGACACCACACACCCGGCAATCTTCGCGCGATGGTACAGGCGAAGATGAAGAACCTTCGCACGGGCAACAACTTCGAGCACCGCTTCCGCGCCGCCGACACTATCGAGAAGGCGTCGATGGAAACGCACGATCTGGAGTTCATGTATCAGGGCGGCAACACGTACCACTTCATGAACACCGAGAACTACGATCAGCTGGAGATCGAGGAAGAAGTTCTCGGTGACAACGCGCAGTGGATGCAGTCGGGGATGAAGATCCAGGCCGAGTACTACAACGGCAAAGTGATCGGCATCCAGCTTCCGAACCACCTGGTGCTGGCGGTCGTGGATACGGCGCCTGTGATGAAGACGGCGACCAAGACCGCGTCGACGAAGCCGGCGAAGCTCGAGAACGGCGTTACGGTGAACGTGCCCGAGTTCGTCAATACGGGCGAAAAGGTGCGCGTGAATCCGAACACCGGCGAGTACATGGATCGCGCCAAGTAGCTGCGCGCTCGGTTCTCTGGATTAGTGCGCCGCTACGAGAGGCGGGGTGTCATCTTCGGCGACGACGGTCGCTTGGTCGGAGCCCCTAACTGCGCTCCTTCGCTCC
>JBBQFZ010000116.1:0-7695 GCA_038322455.1 Gemmatimonadales bacterium
GGCTATCAGCCTCATCACGTAGTCTGTGTTGAACAACTCGCGTCCAGTGGACTTCGGGGGCGGCGCTGCGAAGTAAGGCGCAGCGAGCAGCTCGCGCACGACATTCATATCGGCACGACCCGCGGCGGCCAGCTTCCCATCGACGTCATAGGCCAGGTCGGGCCTCAGCGCGTGCGTCACGCCGTCGATTACCGCGACACCCGGGCCGGTGTCGAATGCGCGCACGCCTTCGATCTCGCCGCGCGGGGGGACCACCGTGACATTGCCAATGCCGCCGAGGTTCTGAAGCCCCCGCCAGTCGGACCCCGATGCGAAGAGCATCGCATCCGCCATCGGCACGAGGGGCGCGCCCTGACCGCCGGCCGCGACGTCGCGCACGCGAAAATCGCTGACCACATCGAGCCCCGTGCGCTCGGCGATCACGGACGATTCCCCCGTCTGCCAGGTCGAGTGTCCGGGCTCATGCCAGATCGTCTGCCCGTGCGAAGCGATCGCGACGATATCCTCGCGCGCGATCCCCGCCTCGGCGATCGCCTGGATAGCCGCGTCGGCCAACCACGCACCGAGGTCGAAGTTGATACGGCAGTATTCGGCGGGAGTGCCGGCGCCAAGGGCGGCGCCAAGTCGCGCACGTTGTGCTGGCGTGTAGGATCGAGCGACGTAGGCGAGCAGATCGACAGCGACTCGTCCCTCATCCGATTCGGTGAAGCGGGCGACGGCGGCGCTGATTCCGTCGAGCGACGTTCCAGACATCAATCCGACCACCACCCCCGAGGACATTCTAGCTCTCGGGGATTGGCGGCGGCGGGTCATTCGTGATGCGCCTGATCACGCCGCCGTTCTGAATGAGCAGTCGTTCGGCTTCCTCGCGCGAAACTCGCTTCTTGTGCATCACGAGCGCGGTCCTGACGCTCTTGTCCGCGCCGTCGAGCAGGATCCTGGCATCGGCGCGGGAGAGTCCGCACACTTCCATCACGATGCGCTGGCTTCGATCGATGAGCTTGTTATTGGTCGCGCGCAGATCGACCATGAGATTGCCGTAGGTCTTGCCGAGGCGAATCATGGCGCCCGTGGTGATTGTGTTGAGAACGAGCTTGGTCGCGGTGCCTGCCTTCATACGGGTTGAGCCTGTCACGACTTCGGGGCCGACGATCGGCAGGATCGCGACATCCACCCTGGCGAGCACCTCCTTGGGAGGTGGCGAACACGCGACGATTCCCGTTTTCGCGCCGAGGTCGGCGGCGCGCTCGAGCGCGGCGCGAACGTAGGGCGTGGTGCCCGACGCGGCGATGCCAATCACGAAGTCCTTTTCGGTAATGCCGTGCTCATCCATGACGCGGGCTCCGTTGCCGACAACGTCCTCCGCGCCCTCCTGCGAGCGCGTCAGCGCCGGCAATCCTCCGGCGATTATTCCCTGCACCATCTCGGGGTCGGTGCCGAAGGTCGGGGGACACTCGCTTGCGTCCAGCACTCCCAATCGTCCTGAAGTGCCGGCACCAACGTAGAACAAACGTCCGCCGGCGCGAAAAGTTGCTTCCGCGATCTCGATCGCGCGCGCGATGGGCTCGCGTTGCGTAGCGAGCGCGTCGGGAACTATGTGATCTTCCGCGTTTATCAAGTCCACGATCTCGAGGGGGGTTGCGAGATCGATCGATGCGGTACGCGGGTTGCGGCGCTCCGTTTCGCGAGGGTCCAACATCAATGCGCTGCTGTCCGGTGAGCCACGACCTAAGTTACCCGACGCCTCGCGCGAATTGCAAGACAACCTGGGGCAGGATGATGAAGCGTTTTCTCTTTGCGTTTTTTATGTCGGCTTTCGTGACGGGATCTGCGAGCGCGCAGCGCCGGTCAACCGTCTATAGCAACAATGCTGCGCCAGGTTCCTGGTTCACGGCCGGCGTAGGCGGCTTCACGGGTACCGGCGTCAACGACGGCGCCTCCGGAAGCACCTGGGATTTCGGGAATTCCACGAACCTGCAGTATCGCGCGTCGCTCGAGAAGGCGCTCGCCAGCGGGTCGTCGTTCGGAGTGTCCGGAAGCTGGTCCCACGTTCCCTTCGTTTATACGTCGTCCACGGGGATCGGAAGCGGCGACGCACACCTCGACATGATGACGCTTCTTGCCACGTTCCACGTCGGCGGCGGGCAGGGCTTCCACCAGGTGATCGAGTTCAATGGTGGAGTGGTCGCGTACCGGAACCTCAAGAGCGACCTGGACGGCACGACGCTGGCTCCTTCCGGCGGCAACATCGATCCGCTCTTCTCGTTCGGCTACGGCATCGGCTACGGATTCGGTCCTCGCACTCAGATCGATTTCGTCCCCAACGGCGCGATCGCGATTCACGAACGCAGCGGATTGCCCAATGGAACGAGCAACACCAACAGCATGAGATCGCTTCAACTCACCCTGCGGATGGGTTTTTAGCGCGGGGATGACTCCCCAGGCGGCCCGACGGCGATAAGATTCAGCATCGCCTCTCCCGGAGCAGTTCTGGACAAAAGAATTTTCGGTGCTGGTGTATTGGTCGTCGCCTCTTTCGGTCTCGCGGCGGCCAAGGTCACGGGGCATGCCCTGCCGGATCCGGATATTCCCGCGCGTGTTCCGGCGACATTCCCCGCCAGCTGGATTTTTCACGCCGGGTCACGCGCGACGTTCGCGGCGCACGCGATCGTCGCCAGCGACAACCGGCTCGCGGCGGAGGTAGGCGCCGAGATCATGAAGCAGGGGGGCAACGCTGTCGACGCGGCGGTGGCGACCGGCTTCGCGCTTGCCGTCACCTTCCCCGAGGCGGGAAATCTTGGCGGCGGCGGGTACATGGTGATTCGCATGGCTGACGGCCGTACGGCGGCGCTCGACTACCGCGAGATGGCGCCGCTCGCAGCATCGCGCGACATGTACGTCGGACCGGATGGCAAAGTCACGGGTGAGAGTCTGATTGGTCCTCACGCGTCGGGCGTACCCGGCGCGGTTGCCGGTATGGTGGAAGCGCACAGAAAATTCGGAGTGCTCCCCTTGTCGCGGGTCCTGGCGCCCGCGATCCACCTGGCGTCCAGTGGTTTCGTCGTAGATAGCGGGTTCTTCAAGTCGATTTCGCGCGACAGGTACCGCATCGAGAGCTTTGGCGGGAAGGCGGTGTTCTTTCCGAATGGAGCGCCACCCGCGATCGGATCGCGGTTCACGCAGCCGCGTCTGGCAAATACGATCACGCTCATAGCGGACAGCGGAGCCGCCGCGTTTTATCGGGGCAGCATCGCCGATTCGATCGCCGCGGAGATGAAACGCGGGGGCGGACTCATCACTAGAGCGGATCTCGCGCGCTACCGGGCAATCTGGCGCGAGCCAATCCGAAGCAGCTATCGCGGCTACGCGCTGATCTCGATGCCGCCGTCGTCGTCGGGCGGAATCACCATCACCGAGATGCTCAACATCCTGGAGGCGTACGGGCCGTCTGCGTCATTCGGCACGGTGGAACGAATTCACGCCGTCGCGTCGGCATCGCAGCGGGCGTTCGTGGACCGGAACTCCAGGCTCGGCGATCCTGCGTTCGTCAAAGTTCCTCTATCGATGCTGACGAGCAAGCAATACGCTCGTGGCATTGCGGGATCCATATCGCGTGATCGTGCCGATCGCACCGTCGGGCTCCCGTCGGGATCGCGTGAGGGGACGGAGACGACGCACTACTCAGTCGTCGATCAGTCGGGGAACGCGGTCGCGACCACGACGACGCTGAACGATTTGTACGGGTCGGGCGTGTACGTGACGGGAGCCGGATTCTTTCTGAACGACGAGATGGACGACTTCACCTCGAAGCCGGGGACGCCGAACATGTACGGGCTGATCCAGGGCGCGGCAAATGCGATCGCCCCGGGCAAGCGCATGCTGAGCGCGATGTCCCCGACTATCGTGCTAGACGCGAAAGGGAAGCTTCTGCTCGTTACCGGCGCGCGTGGCGGCCCAAGGATAATCTCGGCGACGTCGCAGATCATACTGAACGTGATCGACCATCGGATGTCCCTGGCGGACGCGATGAGCGCGCCACGAATGCACCATCAGTCGTTGCCAGATTCTATCAGGCTCGAGCAGGGTGGGTTCGAGCCGGCCGTCATCGCGCGCCTCGAGGCGATGGGGCACCACGTGTACCAGCTGACGGGGATCGCGTCCGCGGCATCGGTGATGCGAGTCAAGGGAGGTTACGAGGGGATGGACGATCCACGGGCGGGCGGCGGCGCGGCCGGGTTCTAGGCACTCGTGCGCCGAATGGGTTTGCTGCAACCGCAAAGCACGCGATGCGAGAGGTCAGAAGCACAGAGTTTAGATGTCAGACAACTGCGCTGGGACCAATCTCGACAGTGTGACGGGAGCAACTTCGACTAGCAAAAAAAGTCCGGCGCGATTTTTTGCGCCGGACTCCTTCCCTTGTACTGCCGCCAGGTTTAGGTGTTGACTGTCGCAGCGGAGTTGAGCGTCGCGGTGATGCGGCCACCGGAGTTCACGCAGCCTTCGTAGTTTGCCGTTGCTGCCGCGGCGCCTGCGCCAGCTGCACCCCCGGCTGCGGCGCCGATCACGGTCGCCTTGGTGCTTTTGCCGAGGATCTGGCCGGCGATCGCGCCGATCGCGGCGCCGCCGATGACCTTCTGGATATCTTTGTTCTTCGGCTGATTCCTCACCTTGGTGACTTCAGCGGAGCTGGTGGTCGCGCTCACGGGGTAGGTGTGTCCCCCGAAGGAGACCGACGTCACGCGAAAGCCCATCACGACGTTGTCGTTTGCGTTCTCGCTGCGCTTCAGCTCGGTTACTTCGACGCTGGCCGTCGCGCCCGCGGGAATAACAGCGCCGTTCGAGCCGGTGACGGCGTTCGTCACGGTCGCATTGAAGTGATCACCAACGTGGCTCGTGTTGGTGCAGATCTTCGACGATGACGCCAGGTTGAGCGTCGAGCCCGCCGCGATCGTCCCCGTTCTGGCCCCAGTGCCGCCCGGATTGCGCGTCACGGTATTGCCGCTGGAGGTGGTAGAGGTCTTCGGTCGCGTCGTGGTGGTCGTCGTACGCGTCGTCGTTGTGGTGGTCTTCGGCGTCGTCGTCTTCGTGGACGCCGCAGGCATGGTTCCCTTCGCGGCGGGCACGTCGGAAAGTGTTGGCTGCGCGCTGGTGTCGCGGTTCGCGAGCTGAATGTCCTTGTTCAGAGCGGAGTCAGTGGCCGCGGTATTGTCACTCTTTGCGCACGCACCGGCAAACAATGTAAATGACAGCACGAGCGATGCACTAAGCCGGGGAATATATTGAACCATAAAGCCTCCATCGTGTGACGAGGGCCTGGGTGTGCCCAAGCTCATGAGTAGTTGTGGATGGCAATGCACACCTGCCAAATATGAAGAACCTCAGGCGCGCAGCGCCATACTATAGACCGTACTGGTTGCCCTTTACAATTGGGCTCCTGATCGTTTTCGCATCGTCAGCAATCACGAGCGTAATACCGTGGCTGTTGCGGCGTGCCATCGACGCAATCGGCTCTGGCGCCCCGATGCAGACGATTTGGCGGCTGGGTGCCTTCATAGTGCTCGCCGCAGTAATCGGCGGCGCATTCAGGTACGGCATGCGAGAGCTGATGAACGGCGTCAGCCGCTGGATCGAGTACGACCTCCGGAATGATCTCTTTACCCATCTGGAGACGCTCGACTCGGCCTACTTTGCACAAACCCGCACCGGCGACATCATGGCCCGGCTCACAAATGACCTCAGCGCTGTGCGGATGGCGGTCGGGCCCGCCGTGATGTATCTGGCCAATACCATCACCGGCGGGTTGTTCGCTCTGTACTTCATGCTGCGAATCGACGTCCGGCTGACGCTCCTCGCGCTGATCCCGCTTCTGATTCTCCCCATGCTCACGATCCGCATGGGAAAAGCAATCCACGATCGGTTCGAGGCAGTGCAGGAACACTTCTCCACGCTGACGACGCGGGCGCAGGAGAACCTGAGCGGAGCCAGGATCGTGCGCGCGTATCGGCAGGAAGCGGCCGAGATCGCGCGATTTGGGGCGATCAACGACGAATACCTCGCTCTCAACATGCTGCTCGTGCGCCTTTGGGGAACGCTCAACCCTCTCTTTGCCTTCTTCGGTGGGCTCGGCGCGGTGATCGTGCTCGGCGTGGGGGGCGCGCTCGCGATCAGGGGCACGATTACAGTGGGGTCGTTCGTGGCGTTCGGGATGTATCTCACCATGCTCACCTGGCCAATGATCGCGCTCGGTTGGGTAGTCAATCTCTTTCAGCGCGGGGACGCGTCGATGGGAAGGCTGGTGGAAATACTGGATGTGCACCCGACGATACGGGACGAGGAGCCCGTAGAGCACCTTCCCCAAACCGGGACGGGACGCACGATCGAATTCAGGAACGTCGGGTTCCACTATCCCTCCGACGCTCTCGACGAGCCCCGCTGGGTGCTCAGGAACGTCAGCTTCACGGTTCCCGCCGGTGCAACGTTTGGAGTCGTGGGCGCGACGGGCAGCGGCAAGAGCGCGCTCATCGATCTGATTCCACGCATGTACGATCCCCAGGAGGGTGAGATTCTGATTGACGGAGTTCCGACGCGGCGAATTCCGCCGCGTGAGCTCCGGCGCGAAATCGGCTTCGTTCCGCAGGAAAGCCTGCTCTTCAGTGACACGATCGGCGCAAATCTGTCCTATGGCACCCACGATTCCGAATCAGGGGAGTGGGCGGCGAACGTGGCGCAGCTCGATCAGACGATTCAGGGTTTTCCGGGTCGCTACGAAACGATACTGGGCGAGCGCGGGATCAACCTTTCCGGTGGGCAGAAGCAGCGCGCAGCGCTGGCGCGTGCGCTCGCGAGAAAGCCGGGAATCGTGCTCCTCGACGACGCGCTTTCCGCGGTGGACACGCACACGGAGGCGGAGATCCTGCGCGCGCTTCGGGAAGCGCTGGCCGGAAGAACCGCGCTCATCGCGTCGCACAGAATCAGCGCCATACGCGACGCGACGTGGATCATCGTTCTGGAAAAGGGAACGGTCATCGAGCAGGGCCGTCACGCCGAGCTGATGGCGTTGCGCGGACGTTACTGGTCGCTGCTGCGTCGCCAGCAGCTGCTCGATGCCGTGGAGGGCGATGCGTTGGCAACAGATGTCGGCGCTACTACAATATGAGGATGCCAGATCAGCTCGATGCGGCCGCCCGGAAAAGCCGGCTGAAAGCGCTTGAGGCGCAGGCGAAGGAGGCGCAGGACACCATCGCCGAGCTCAACTCGCGCGACGCGCTGAAGACGCAGTTTCTTTCCAACATCTCGCACGATCTGCGCACACCCCTCGCGGCAATCATCACGCATGCCGAGATTCTCCGGGAGGGAATGCTTGGCGAGCTGAACGTGAAGCAGCATGAAAGCGTTTCGGGAATCGTCAATGGCGGCCAGCAGCTGCTAGACATGATCGACGAAATCCTCACGTACGTGCGCGGCCAGAGCGACCAGATCACGCTTTCGCGCTCGGAGTTCTCGATCACGGAGCTTGTGGACCAGGTGCGAATGCTCAATCAGCCGCTCGCGGCTAAAAAGAAGCTCACGATCGAGCGCCTCAATGGCGATGAGCTGCCGACGGTCAATGCCGATCGTGACAAGCTCAAGCACGTGCTCGGCAATCTCATCGGAAACGCGATCAAGTTCACGAGCGATGGCGGACGAATTTGGATC
>JBBQFZ010000117.1:0-7663 GCA_038322455.1 Gemmatimonadales bacterium
GTCCGGCGAAGGTGTCGGGTCTCCGCTCGGGTGATTGTGCACCAGAATGATCGCCGCGGCGCGCTCCGCGATCGCCTCGCGAAACACCTCGCGCGGATGTACCAGCGACGAATTGAGCAGCCCACGCGTGACCGTGATGTCGCGCTCCAGCCGGTGCTGCGAATCGAGTACCGCGACGTGAAATTCCTCGACCGGCAGATCCTCCAGCCGCTGGGCGAAGATCTCGTAGACGTCGCGGGGCCATCTGACCGGCGCCCCTTCCTGCCTCTCTTCCGCCGCCATACGCCGCCCCAGTTCGAGCGCCGCATGGATACCCACCGCACGAGCCGTTCCCACTCCGCTGACGCTGGTAAGCGCGGCGACGGGCTGCGCCGCCAGCAATCTCAGGGAGCCGCGGCAGCTCGAAAGAATCTCCTGCCCAACGCCCAGTGCGGATCTCCCCTCGGAGCCGCTGCCGAGGAGGATGGCGATGAGCTCGCCCGAGCTGAGCGCGTGCGCGCCGTGCGTCCGCAGCCGCTCGCGCGGACGCTCGGCCGTAGGGAGCTCTCTGATTTTGAGTGACACTCGTAGTCTCCGGTTTCGTGATCACGGAGGATCGCGTCCAACGGTGGGATACCCGCACCGACGGAGGACGCGCATCATCGGGATTGTGCCCCCGAGCGGCGCTCCCAAAAAAATCCCGGTCGTCACAACGATCCCGCACACGGATCGATCCCCTATCGAGGCCATACCCCTCGTCCGTTCGAACCCCCAGGCTCCGAGTGCCTGCTCGGGCGGATCAGTCGGATGGGGATCGTGCTTTCTACCGCTCAAAGCGAAAGCGCTGCGACGAGACTCCATCGCAGCGCCATAGTGGAAATCGACTTCCGGACCACCCGAACTTACATCTCCGGATGATCCGTATCGCCTGTGCCGCCCATTGGCGGAGTGAACAGGAGCTTCTCCATATAGGGCGCGGGTTTGTGCGCCTTCATCGCCATTACCTGCTGACCGTACATGCGCCGTGCATCCGGTACGCTTCTGCGGCCGGTAACGATCTCATTGGCCAGATTCAACGCGAGGAAATTCGCCCCCTCCTTGTCGCAGCGGGCCGAAATTTCCCCTGAGGTTCGCTCGACCACGACGCTTCCATCATACTGGGCAAGTGATGTAAACATTTCCGGAGGCACCTTCATGTCGATCCACTGCTGCATCACATCGGTATGCGGCCCCGGAAAATTGTGCTGGTGCTCCATCTTGTATACGACGGTTCGTTTCCATGGACCGGTTCTTCCCCAGATGATCATATCGGCTGACCTTGCTGCTGGTGCGCCGTACTTGTTCATCATGTACATCGCCGCTTCGCGAGAGGCCGCGGGCCAGCCTGAGAGCATTTTTTCCATCTGACTTTGGTTCATGGGCCGCATTGCCTGAGCCGAGACTGTTGCCTGAACCGCGACGAGAGCCGCAACCGCTAGGGCCGCTGCTCGCATCATTCGCGCATTCAGGATCGAGCTGATTGTTGTGCGTTGCATCGAAGAGAATCCTGGTTGATTGTAAGGAGGAAAAAAGGGTCAGCGAGAAGCCAGACCGTTAACTGTCGGTGGGAGCCCCATGGCCTGATTGCCGAGCGGAGTCAGAGTTCCGTCCGCGTTTACCTCGAACGCGGCAATGGTACCGTTGCCCGCGAGGGAGTAGAGGTACCGGCTCCCCGGAGTGATTGCCAGATCGATCGCTCCCGGCGCCGGGAAACTTCCGGCAGTACCGGCAATGGATTCACGTAGCACTATACTGCCATCGCGGTTGACCGTATAACTGGAGATAGTGCTGCTGAGGGCGTTCGCTTCGTAGATGAACTTTTCGTCGTCCGTGATGACGATCCAGCAAGGGACGCTCTGTAGATTCGCGACCGACGCACTGATCGCCTCGAGCTGGCCCGTACTCAGAATTTTGTATGAGCTTGTCGTTCCTGCGTTCGGCGCGGCAAAGTGACCTTCGGTCATGAAGAGATGATCGCGGTGGTCGAAGGTGAACGAAAAGGGCTCCGGTCCATTGGTCAGATTCGCATGGGGCCCCTCGGCAAGACCGGTTTTCTGATCTACGAGGTAGGTATCGATGATCTGGGACTCCCGCCCTTCGGTGACAAGCACTCTTCCATCGGGGCTGAAGGCGACCTGGGACGGATTTCCCACCGGGTTCGTTAGTGAGCGAGTCGACCCGGGAATTGGAGTGAGCTCGCCTTGCGCCGTTACCCAGAAGCCCGTGATGTTGCCCGACCCCTGGTTTACGACGTAGACGAGCTTCTGATGGACCGTCACGCTTAGTGGACGCCAGCCGTTGGTCGGCGCGGTGCTCACCAGCTCGATTCCATTCTTTTCAACGCGGAAGACCGATAGCGTGTTGCTTCCAGCGTTCGTTACGAACAGCAGCTGGTTCGCGCCGGTCGCGACCTCCGCGCTGGAACCGCCACTGAGCACCACCCCTCCCTGACCGGCGAGGTTGGCGCCGCTGCCGTTGCCGCCGGTCGGAAAACTCCCAGCTGGCGAAAGAGTGCCATCGGGCGCGCGGTAGTACGCGACGACCGTGTTGCTGAGTGCGGCGTCCGTTTGCGTGTATACGGCACCATTTCGCAAATTGTTGCTCTCGGAATTGACATTCGATGATTGGGATGGCGCAGCGTTTGGGCGCGTAGACCCCGAACCTGTCACGGCTGTGGAGTCTGAACACGCGCCCAGCACTGCTAGCGCGCCGACAGAGAGAGCCAGGTTAGTAAGGCGGACAAGCTTCATGAGGTCTCCGAGAGTGAAAAAGAACGCGATCGTACTCACGACAGCAGGCAAGTCCCGAGCCATCTGTTGGCTCGGAGAATGCAACAGATTTTGAAGCAGCGTTCTATCTGTTGGCAGCAGTGATGCCTGGAAGTCATTTGCCGGAGCGGGATTTCGGGGCACCGCTTCGATTCAGGAAGGCTCAATCGTGGAGGTACATTGGAATCGGTGAATCGGCGAGACGAGATTGTATCGGAGCTGCGGCAGCGGATACTGAGTGGGCTCACGCTCGGCATCCTCAGGGAAGGACAGAAGCTTCCGAGCGTGAGAGCGACGTCCGAAGAATTCAACGTCGACCCGCGGGTGATTCTCTGGGTGAATCAAAAGCTAGAGGCGAGCGGGGTCATCGAGCGTCGCGACAGATCGGGTGTCTATGTTGCCCGGCACAGAGCCCTGAAAACCGATTTCGCCCCCGAACAGGCCGATTGGGTTGCTGACGTGGTACTCGCGGGTCTCAAGCGAGGGCTACCTGCCGCCTCGCTCGGCGAACGGCTGACGGAGATTTTTGCCGTGCGCCCGATGCGCGCTGTCGTTCTCGACTGCAATGACGATCAACTCTGGTCACTGACGGACGAGCTTAAGCGCGACTACGGTTTCCGGGTGATGTCCATGGATCTGGATCTGCTTTCGGTGAACCGGCGGATGCTCGATCAGGCTCGGAACTGCGACGTGGTCGTAACGACGTCGTTCCATGAAGACAAAGTGAGACCGGTGGCCAAGGAGCTGGAACTGCCGTTGCTGACTGTTACCATGTGCACGGATCTCTTTGCCGAAGTCCATCGGCTGCTCCGCCACAAAGAGGTATTCTTCGTCGTTGCCGACAAGCGGATGGCGCGCAAACTCCATCTCATCTTCAAGGGGACCCCCTATTCCTGGCGCCTCCGCGTTCGAGTGCTCGGCACGGACACCCTTGGCGACATCCCCGAGAACGCGCCGGTGTACGTAACGCGCCTGGCGCGAAGAAAGATGCGCAAGTCCGCGCTACTCGACCGCTGTTTGCCCGAAGCCCGGGTGTTTTCCGCGGCGTCCGCGCGCGAGCTAATAGGCTTCGTTGTTCAGAACCGCCTGCGGGATAAGCAGGAAGCGCGCGGGAGGTAAGGTGCAACGACCTACGGCGGGGCTGACGAACCTTCCGTTCTGGATGCCAGTCGAGGGATGCCAGTCGAGCAGGAGGCAGTTACCGTCCTTGGCTACAAGCTGGCCCCGTGACATTTCTTGAACTTCTTCCCCGACCCGCACGGACACGGATCGTTCCGTCCGACGTTGGTGAAATCCTTGCCGGCACCCCCAATCGCTCCGCCCGCCATCGCACTGGACAACGAAGAGCTCTTCCCGCCGACATGCACGGTCGGCTCCGGACGAACGTCGGCCCCGCGCTGCGGAGCTTCGGAAGGTCCAAGGTCGAGCGTGGCGTCGGTGCCTTCGCCCGCCGGCACATCCTCGAGCAGACCCGCCGCGTTGTAGCGCCTCGTCGGCCCGGCCGGACCTGCCGGACGGCGCGGAGCGGTTCCCTCGGATTCGTCGTCGCCGCTCAGGAACATCGGCGGCAGCGGCCTCGGCTGCTCGAACGTGATCTGCGCCCGCAGGAATCTTTCGGTGAAGGTGTTGTGGATGTCGCCCATCAGATCCACGAACATCGTGTAGGCCTCGTGCTTGTACTCGATGAGCGGATCCTTCTGGCCCCACGAGCGATAGCCGATCGCGTTTCGGAGCTGGTCGAGATCGTAGAGATGATCCTTCCACTTCTCGTCGAGCACGTGCAGCATCACCAGCGAGAGCAGCTGATCCCCGTACTCGCCGAGGCCCTCCAGCTTGTCGGCGAACGCCTTGCGGCCGGCTTCGATAGCGCGGTGCTCGGCGTCCTCTTCGCTCGTCGGAAGGCTGCCATCCTCGTAGCCCGGGACGGCGAGCATGTAGTGCATCAGTAGATCCTGCCTGACCAAAGCGAAGTCCCACTCTTCCTGTGAATCGAAGGTGGCCAGCGTGTTCTCGACGCGCTTGGACACGCCCTTCTCTACCATCTTCTCTGCTTCGGCCTTGAGCTCCTCTCCCCCCTCGAGCGCGAACGACCGCAGCGAGTAGATCACTTCGCGCTGCTGGTTCATCACGTCGTCGTACTCGAGCAGCCGCTTGCGCGACTGGAAATTCTGAAGCTCTACTCGCTTCTGCGCCTGCTCGATGGAGCGTGTTATGAGAGAGTGCGTGAGCATCTCCCCTTCCTGCGCCCCCATGCGATCCATGAGCTTGGCAATTCGGTCGGATCCGAAGAGACGCATGAGGTCGTCTTCGAGCGAGAGGAAGAACTGGGACGCGCCCGGGTCACCCTGGCGGCCAGCGCGCCCCCTGAGCTGACGATCGATCCGTCGCGACTCGTGCCGCTCGGAGCCGATGATGTGAAGCCCACCGCACTCGATCACATCTGCCAGCTGGTTCTCCGGGTCCTTGCGTTGCGACGGCTTGGAGTCGGTCACGCCCGGTCCGAGTTTGATGTCGGTTCCACGGCCGGCCATGTTCGTCGCGATCGTCACGCCGCCGGGCTGACCCGCTCCCGCTACGATCTCGGCTTCCCGCTGGTGGTATTTGGCGTTGAGCACGTTGTGCGGAATTCCCGCGCGCTTGAACATCCGAGACAGCGTCTCCGATACTTCAACGCTCACCGTTCCAACCAGAACCGGGAATCCCAGGCCGTGCAGCCTCTGGGTCTCCTCGAGGATTGCGTTGTACTTCTCGCGGCGCGTCTTGTAGACGAGATCCTGCCGGTCATCGCGAATCACCGGCTGGTTCGTCGGAATGACGGAGACACCCAGCTTGTAGATCTCGTGGAACTCAGTCTCTTCGGTCTCGGCGGTACCGGTCATGCCGGACAGCTTCTCGTAGAGACGGAAATAGTTCTGGATGGTGATCGTAGCGAGAGTCTGCGTCTCGCCCTTCACCTGGACGCCTTCCTTCGCCTCTACTGCCTGGTGCAAGCCCTCGGACCAGCGGCGCCCGTGCATGGTGCGGCCCGTGAACTCGTCGACGATCAGCACCTGCCCTTCCTGCACTACGTAGTTGACGTCGCGCTCGAACAACGCGTGCGCGCGCAGCAGCTGGTGTACGATGTTTAGTCGCTCGCTCTTGGCCGCGTATTCGCGATTCAGCGTATTGCGAGTTTCCAGCTTCTCCGCCGCGGTCATCACTTGATCGTGATCGATCGCGTGAACCTGCTGCGACAGATCCGGAAGTATGAATTCGTCGTGCGCTTCAGGGGACATGAAATCGACGCCGGCGTCGGTCAGGTGTACCGTGTGACCCTTCTCGTCGAGAACGTAGAGCAGATCGTCCTCAATGTCCCTGAACTGCTGCTTGCCCGCCGGCAGCCTGCGATCCGCGATGTGCTGAAGCTCCATCTTTTGCACCAGCTGTTTGGCGCCCGTCTCCTGCATCACCTTGAGCAGCCGCTTGTTCTTCGGACCGCCGAGCTGAGCCTTGTACAGATTGAGCATGGCCGTATCGCTATCGTCGGCCTCGAACGCCTTTTCCCCCGCCGCGACCAGCGAGTTCACCAGATCGCCCTGCTTGCGCACAAGCCGCGAGACGGCAGCGTTGTGCAGCGCGTACTCCGCGTCGCTCTCGTTGCCGACGGGCCCCGAGATGATGAGCGGAGTGCGGGCCTCGTCGATGAGGACCGAGTCCACTTCGTCGACGATCGCGTACACGTGATTTCGCTGGACCCGCTGTTCCAGCGACTGCACCATGTTGTCGCGCAGGTAGTCGAAGCCGTACTCGTTGTTCGTCCCGTATGTGATGTCGCACTCGTAGGCGGCGCGACGCTCCTGCGTTCCCGGCTCGGTATCGTCGATGCAGCCGACGGTGAGCCCCAGATACCGGTATACGTGCCCCATCCATTCGGAGTCGCGACGTGCGAGATAGGAGTTGACGGTGATGAGGTGTGCGCCCTTTCCCGGCAGCGCATTCAGGTACAGAGGAAGTGTCGCAACCAGGGTCTTGCCTTCACCTGTCGCCATCTCCGCAATGCGGCCGTTGTGCAGCTGGATGCCGCCCATCAGCTGCACGTCGTACGGCACCATGTTCCAGTCCATTTCCTGACCGGTGACGGGCACCTTGGTGCCGACCAGCCGGCGCGCTGCCTCACGCACTGTCGCGTAGGCTGCCGGCAGGATCTCGTCGAGCACCCCGTCGATCGCGCTGCGAAGCTCGGCCTCGACCCCACCTCGGCCGTCGACACCGCTCAGCTGGTTGTCGATCTCCTCGCGCTCGATGGGATCGGCAGCGGCGCGCTTGCGGTTCCGGAGCTCCGCGATCCGCGCCTCGATCTCACCCGTGACTTCACCAATGCGCGCGCGGTACTTATCGGTCTGTCCGCGAAGCTCCTCTTCGGAGATGGTCTGCAAGCGCGCGTAGTGCTCATTGACCTCGTCGACGATTGGTTGAACGCGCTTCCGCTCCCGATCGTGTCGAGTTCCAAACACCCCACTCAGCAGCCCTGTCAGCGCCATTTACTGGTCTTCCTCACGACGAAACGCTCCACATCAACGATAGAGCCCTCGAGCCTCGATGAACCGTTCGACGCTTTCGGGCACAAATCCCTTGATCGATTTTCTTGCACGCAGCCGTTCCCTGATCTCGGTGGAAGACACATCCACGCGGCGCGTCGACAACGCCACCAGATGTTCCGCCTTGCGCCAATCCCCGATCTCCGGAGCTCCCGATCGCATCATCAGCGCGAGCGTTGCCAGCTCCAGAATTCGCTCCGGATTTCGCCACTGCTGAAACCCAGCAAGCGCATCCTGCCCAAGCAGAAAAAAGAGTTCCGCGCCCGGATATCGCCCAGCCAAATGCTCCAGCGTGTCGAC
>JBBQFZ010000118.1:0-7646 GCA_038322455.1 Gemmatimonadales bacterium
GTAGAACTCGAGCATCGTGAATTCCGGGTTGTGCGTCCTGTCCATTCCTTCATTCCGAAAATCGTGGCCGATCTCGTAAACGCGATCGAGCCCTCCCACGACCAGTCGCTTCAGATAGAGCTCGTCGGCGATGCGAAGGTAGAGGGGCATGTCGAGCGCATTGTGCAGCGTCGTGAACGGCCGCGCGGCCGCTCCGCCGTAGAGGGGCTGGAGGATCGGCGTCTCGACCTCGAGAAAATGCCGCGCGTCCAGAAAGCTCCTCATCGAGGTGATCATGCGGGATCGCGCGATGAACACCGCGCGCACCTCGGGGTGGACGGCGAGGTCGGCGTACCGCTGACGATACCGCTGCTCCGGATCGACGAAGCCGGAATGACGAACGATCTGCCCATTTACCTCTTCTTCTTTTCCGAACGGCAGAGGGCGTAGCGATTTGGCGAGCAGCTCAACCCGATCCACCCGCACCGTCACTTCTCCCGTCCGCGTGCGAAAAAGCGGGCCGTGGACCCCAATGATGTCGCCGAGGTCGAGATGCGCGAGCAGTGCGTAGCTCGCGTCGCCGAGTTGGTCTCGTTTGAAGTAGAGCTGTATCTTCCCGGTCGAATCCGCGAGGTGCGCGAAGGTGGTCTTGCCGTGCGATCGCCACGCGACGATACGTCCGGCCAGACCAACCGGTGGGCCCTCCTCTGTGGCGCCGAGCAGCGTGAGGGCCTGAGCAGCCGAATTCTCGCGCGCGAACGCATACGCATATGGAGCAATGCCGGCAGCCTCGATTGCCTCCAGCTTCTCACGCCGAGCCTGGAGAACGAAGTTGAGCTCTTCGCTCACGCCGCCGCCGGGGACGACCCGCTCTGCTTCAGATAGGCTTCAATGAATGGATCGATCCCTCCGTCCATCACCTTCTGGACGTCGGGAATCTTGAGCTCGGTGCGGTGGTCGTTCACCATGGTGTATGGCTGGAAGACGTAGCTTCTGATCTGGCTGCCGAAGCTCACATCGGATTTGGTCGCGTCGAGCTCGGCTTTGTGGGCATCGCGCTTCTCGACTTCGGCTTGATAGAGCTTGTTCTTCAACATCTTCATCGCGGTTGCTTTGTTCTTGAATTGCGACCGCTCCTGCTGCGATCCCACCACCGTCCCCGTCGGAAGGTGCGTGATGCGGACGGCGGAGCTGGTCTTGTTCACGTGCTGGCCGCCCGCGCCCGATGCGCGATATACGTCGATCCGCAAATCTTCCTCGTGGATCTCGATGTTGATTTCCTCGTTGACGATCGGATACACGAACACCGAAGCGAAGCTAGTGTGCCGGCGTGCGTTTGCATCGAATGGAGAGATTCGCACGAGACGATGGACGCCGGTCTCGGGCCGAAGGAATCCGTAAGCGTACTGTCCGCTGATCTCGAGCACCGCTCCCTTGATTCCGGCTTCTTCCCCTTCGCTCTGGTCGAGAATCGACACCTGGAATCCGCGGCGCTCGGCCCAGCGGATGTACATGCGCATGAGCATTTCGGCCCAATCCTGGGCTTCGGTTCCGCCGGCGCCAGCACTGATCTCGAGCTGAGCGTCGCGGAAGTCGTCGGGACCGCGCAACAACGACTTCACTTCGAACGCAGCGAGATCTTCACGGAGCTGCGCGGCTTCCTTATCCAGCTCGCGCTCCATCTCTGGCTCGGAGCCCTCCTGGATCATCTCGCCGAGCTCGAGCGCGCTGACCACTCGGCCGTTCAACTTGTCGTATGGATCCACCCAGCCGCGCAGGGCTTTCGTTTCCTGAAGTGTCGCCTGCGCTTTTTCCTGATTGTCCCAGAAGCTGGGATCCCCCATCGCGGCGTCGAGTGTGCTCAGGCGAGCGCGCTTGCCATCGATGTCAAAGATACCTCCGCAACTCCGCCAGTCGTTCCCCGGTCTGCTTCAATCCGCGACTGCGTTCGCTCTCCGCCATTTCGTACCACTCCTCCGAACCCTAGAAAATTTTCTTGCCAGCCGCGAGCACTTCGTTCAGTGCTTCCTGGAAATATGTGGTGCCCTCGGCGAGCGGCTGCCCCACCTGAGCAATATACTCTTCGAAGCTCTTTTTTATCTCCTCTCGGAAGAGCTGCTTGAGAGTTCCATCGCGTAGGCCTTCGGCGTGTTTGGCGGGATGATACGTGATGATGTCGGAGACGAGAGCGCGGGCGAGCCTCTTGGCGCGCTGATTGGGATCTTTGGAAAGGAATGGATTGAGCGGGCGTCGGGCGCCGGCTTCACCGGTAGCGGATGCAGCGGCCGAGGGTGGCGTTGTGGCGGCGCGCGCGGGTGTCGCGTTGAATGGAGCGGAAGGGGTAGCGCCGCCTTGACCTGTTGAGGGCGGCGTTGCAGGCGTCGGGCGGGGAGTGGAACCGGAGGGCTTGAACGGGGGATGCGGCTGGGTCTGTGGTGCCGGCGCAAACTCCGGAAGTCCGGACGCCGGTGAAAGTGGCGTCGCGGTGGCGGCGGCCGTGGTCCGCTCGATTGATTCCGGACGGGGGCGCGGTGAAGCAGAAACCTCAGCCGACCGCGGCGTTGGTGGCTGAGCTGAGAGTCGCGGAGCAAAGGGCACGGACGGCGCAGCTGGCGTGCGCGGCGAGGTCTCGCCGAAGATCGCCGTGTCCCAGCCGCTCTTGGCTTGTGGGGCGGGCCGTGATGGTGTCTGCGACGCTTCGGTCGGAGCGGCGGGAGTGCGCTGGCTTCCCATTGGCGGCGTGTTTTGCCCAGTGGGCGCCGGAATCGATATCACGCCCCCGCAAACCGAGCACCGCGCGCGGACTCCCGCCGGCGGGACCTTTGCAGGATCGACGCGAAAAATCGAACGGCAATCAGGGCAGCTTACGTTCATTCACTTTCTCCGATCTTGCGCGTGTCGCGTATCGCAGGAAGCTCCTGCGGAGTAGCACGTTCGTCGCTGCGTCTGTCCACCGTATAAACCGAGCCAGGCAGGCTCTTGGCGTAGGTTTTCATCTCTGTAGCAAGTTGGCTTGCTTGGCGGGCCGAGGTCAATGTGCGTCGGAGGTTCGTGACCACGCCGATGGAAAGAGTCATCAGAGGGACACGATCGAGGTGCCCTCTTCGGTCCTTCCCGAAGAAATATCCTGCCCGACGGTCCTGCTCGGAATACTGATAGGGTGCCAGCAGGTCGAAGGTCGCCACGATTTCACCGCAGACCGAAGGGATGGAATTGTATGGGATGATGAAAATGAAGTCGTCGCCGCCGATGTGCCCGATGAAGCCGTTCTCGCCGCACGTCCCCTTCACCACGTCGTGCAGAAGCTTTGCCAGGATGCGGATCACGCGATCGCCCTCGTTGTAGCTGTACCGATCGTTGAATTCCTTGAAGTGATCGAGATCGGCGTAGCAGACCGCGAATGCGTCGCCGAGCGCGAGCCGTCGTCCGATTTCTGTTTCAATCGCCGAAGTTCCCGCCAGGCGCGTCGAGGGATGCACGATGAGATCGCGCTCGGATCGTATGAGCATCGCGCTCAGTCGGCGCACCGCTTCTGGGGCGGTCATGCCGTCGCGAATCACTTCGTCCGCGCCGGCATCGAAAGCCGCCGATAGCGCTTCGCTGCTCTTGGTGGTCAGCACGGCGCAAGGAACAACGGCGGTGTATGAGTCCTTCTTCACACGATGCAGGGCGGCGAGTACGGGCCCCGCGTCGTTTCTCGCGTCGAAAACCACGAAACGCGGGCGCGCGCGCAGACCAATGGACATCAGCTCGTCACCCGAGTTCAGGGTGACAACCGAAGCCTCCTGCTCCGCAATCCAGGCGCTTACGTGCGCCGGGAGAGAAGCACCATCGGGGGAGAAGCGTATCGCGTTTGGCTGCTGCAAATCGTTGGTCGTCCGGTCGCCGGTGATTCTGCTCTGTCAAAAGAAAAAGAACGCCACTGCCAGTACCGCATAAGCCAGAAGCAGGAACGCTCCCTCGAGCCAGTTCGATTCCGCATCTCGGATCACTGATGTCGCGACAAGCACAGCCAGAGCGATGCTCGCCACTTCCATCGTCGTGAACGCGAGATCCATCGGCTGGTGAAACGCCATTCCAAGAAGCACCAGCACCGGCGCGATCAGAAGAGCCACCTGAATGCTGGAACCAACGGCGATGTTGAGCGCGAGATCCATTCGGTTCCGCATCGCCATGATGATCGCGGAGCTGTTCTCGGCCGCATTGCCGATGATGGGAATCAATATTAATCCGACAAAAAACTCGGACAGACCCAGCACCTTCACCGCCGCCTCGGTCGCGGATACCAGCACCTCCGCTACAGCCCCGATCGCAACGGCCGACGCCACCAGCACAACCATTGCCTTCTTTGACGACCATTTTGGGGCTACAGTCACGGCTGGATTGTGCCTGTCCGACACAAATGTGGCCGCGTGGGTCCACAGTGAGAACACCAACCAGGCGACGTACCCCACTATTAACAGGAAAGCGACGTAGTGTGACATCCTGACGGTAGCTACTCGCTGGGGGTCCGGGTGCAGGACGTGAAACATCGCCGGAACCACCAGCCCGAACACGGCGATCAGGAGTACCGTCGTGCTCAATCCCGCCAGGTGCTGGTTGAAGGTCTGCACCTTGTACTTGAGGCCGCCGGCGAACAGCGCGATCCCCAGTACGAGGAGCAGGTTGCCGAGAATTGACCCCGTGATCGATGCCTTGACCAGATCTATCAGCCCCGCGCGAAGCGCAATCGACGCGATGATGAGCTCGGCCAGGTTGCCCATGGTGGCGCTGAGCACACCCCCAATCGCAGGGCTAGTATGCTCCGCCACGGCCTCAGTCGCCGCTCCGAGGACGCCGGACAGGGGGATGATTGCAGCCGCGCTCAGAAAAAACACAACGATTGGCGGAGCACCCATGATTCGCGACAAAATCGCGATCGGGACAAAGATGAGCAGAGCGTAGAGGATCTTCATCTGAGACGTTCGCTGCGGCTTATCTGCATGCTGTTCAAAACAGGTATCTGAGCGAGATCCAAACGGGGGAATGGCCGTTGTCGTCGGGAATCCCCCCGAATGTCCGAGCAATGTCGAAGACGAATCCGTTGGTCTGCAGTCCGAATCCGAGCGATGCGCTGGCGTCACCGCGGCGATCGTGACCGACGAATCCGGCGCGTAAATGCACTGATCCCTCGTACACAATGTCCGTGCCGAGGCGTACCGCCTTGCCCCCGAAGGATCGCGTGTCGACCCAGCTGCCCGACGCGCGCCACTCCATGTCTTTCACGTAGTGATCCAGAAATTTGAGCCGGTACATGGCCCCCAGCTCGAGTTGCGTCGGAAGCGGATCGCGCTGGTTCGTCTCCCTCGAATTCAACTTGCCACCGAGATTTCTGATGGCACCGCCCAAGATCAGCGGTGCGCCAACCTCGACGCGATATTGGGCGCCGAGGTCAACCGCACGCGAGCTCTGGACCTCATCGCCCACGGTCGCGCACTGACCGGTGCAGTCTACCCGCACCTGAATGACCTTGTAGTTGAAACCCGCGTTGAGGCGGTTTGTCACGTGGGCGGCGTACGTCGCCGCGAGAACTACATCTCGAGGAAGAATGAGACCGATCACCTGACCGAGAACGTCGGTGACCTGCTGCTCCCCAAGGTCGAGAACGCTGAGCGACAGAGCCGTGGTTCCGAATGAACGCGAGGGGTGCACGAACGAGAACGCGTCCGCCACTCCTGAAACCGTCTTTGAGTAGTGGATCGCAACCTCGCGCTTGTCCTGCGCAGCCATCGAGGCGGGATTCCACCAGATGCCCTCGCTCCCGGGAGATGCAGCCACCATCGCCTGCCCTGTCCCAACACTCTGCGCCCCGGTAGGAAGCAGGAGAAAGAGCGCCCCTTCGCTGCCAGTGCCCGTCTGGGCTCCCGCCCCCATCGCGCTCAGAACCGAGAGCGCGCCGCTAAAAAGGAGTCGCCTCATCTATCAGCATGATGGGAATGTCGTCACGCACGGCATAGCGCAGCCGGCATTTGTGGCAGATGAGAACCTGCTCTGCCTCGCGATACTCGAGCTCCGTCTTGCACTTGGGGCAGACGAGGATCTCGAGCAGACGTTCGGACAAGCTCATTTCCTTTTTCCCGTTTCAAGTTGGTATCCGAACCTCGACAAGCTTCCCGGATTCTTGCGCCAGTTGGCGAGGACCTTGACCCACAAATCGAGGTACACCCGACCGCCGACAAACGTCTCGATTTTTTTTCGCGCCGCCTCGCCGAGCCGACGGATCTGCGCGCCCTTGCTCCCGATAATGATCGCCTTCTGGCTGTCGCGCTCCACATAAATTACTGCCCTGATGTACAGGGGGGAGCGATCTTCCCGATATTCTTCGATCTGAACGGCGACACTGTAGGGCACTTCATCGTGCAGCTGCTCCAGCACGGTTTCCCGGACGAGCTCGGCGACGAAGAATCGAACCGGCTGTGTGCTGATCTCATCCTCGGGATAGAGGAAGGGGCTCTCAGGCAGGCGCGTGACCACGGTCTGCATCAGCTCGGGGATTCCGTCGCCGGTAAGCGCTGAGACGAGCACTGCGTTCTCGAGCGCGAGGAGCTCGTCGCGACGCGCCGGATGCAGCGCGTCGGATTTATTGAGGGCGAGGATGACCGGTGCGCGCGGGGGCTTGGCCAATGCGGCGGCTTCCACCAGAGCGGGCGGAACGCCTTCGGCCGAGTCCGTGAGGTATACGATGACGTCGGCTTCCTCGAGTGCGCGCACGGCAGTGGAGCGCATTGCTTCCTGGAGTGGGTAGGCCGGATTGAGCAGCCCGGGCGTGTCTAGGATCACGATCTGGGCATCCTGGGTGCTATGGATCCCGACTACCCGATCGCGCGTCGACTGGGGCTTGGGGCTGGTGATGCTCAGCTTCTGCCCGACGATGCGATTGAGAAGCGTCGACTTACCGACATTGGGTTTTCCCACTACGGTGACGATTCCAGCTCTTGGCATCACGGAAGATACACCGGGCCGGAGTCGTGAAACAAAAAAGGCCACCCAGAGATTCTGGGTGGCCTTTCATGGGGTGCCGGCGACGGCCTACTCTCCCGCGTCCTCTCGGACGGAGTACCATCGGCGCTGTAGGGCTTAACGACCGTGTTCGGAATGGGAACGGGTGTGGCCCCTACGCTCTAGTCGCCAGCGAAAAATCAGTTGTCAAAAATCGAAAGCTGGGGCGGCAGGACTCGAACCTGCAACTTCCGGATTAACAGTCCGGCGGTCTGCCAGTTGACCTACACCCCATCGGTAGGAACAGGCCCCGGACAAAGTACAATGAATGACAAAGGATTGTAGTAGTGATCGTGTGATGTTCGAATCAACCGTTAGATCGCTTGGTTACTGCTAGTCGGTTCGAGTCGACAACAAGGAATAACTCGAACCATATAAGGAGATCAAGCCTCACGGGCGATGAGGATCGCTTCGCTTGAAACCGGTTGCCCGGCGTCCACGTGCGACCTCTTGACGGGATGGTCTCTCCCGGCCCTTCAGGGAGCTCAAGGCTCCAGGGAAGATTCATCTTGGGGGCAGCTTCCCACTTAGATGCATTCAGCGGTTATCTGCGCTTGCCCTCGCTACCCGGCGCTGCAGTTGGCACCACAGCCGGTACACGAGCGGGCAATCCGACCCGGTCCTCTCGT
>JBBQFZ010000119.1:0-7614 GCA_038322455.1 Gemmatimonadales bacterium
TCCCCTTTACGTCTTTCAGGTCGGGACCTCTTTTGCTGTGGTGGACCTCTTGACCCCAAACAAAAGCGATGCTGATTTCATCTATTTTTTTGGGCCTTCCTGGAATTTCACTGGCGTTTCATTCATGCAATAAACTGCAAAGGGTCAACTTGATCGCAGCGGTTGTCGTTCTCAAAGGCCGGTGAATGACGGTACGCGAATCCAGCCGAGCGCGGTTGACCTTGTTGCTAATGTGAATTCTCCCGATCGGTGAATTAACAGACACTACCTGACTTCAATCTCTTGACGACAGATCGAGCATCCGACTTTCGCCAACGTACCTCACCGAACGTGGCGCGCTCACTGCACCGAGCTGGCGAACCACGAGAGCGATTCGGCGCGCGGCGCGCCTAATCTCCGCGATCGGGAATGACAATGGCAGACATCGAGCGGGCGGCGATCGAGGCCGCGCTCAGGGACACGCGCGGGAACCGGAGGAAAGCGGCGGAGATTCTCGATATTGGGGAGCGGACCTTGTATCGGAAGCTGCGAGATTATGGGATCGCGCCCGAGGAAGTCGCCGCAACCAATTAATCATCCTCTGAGTTCAGCAATTCCTGATGCACGCGGCCTGCCTATCTCCATGACGCCAGGCGAATTGTGCACTTTGTTATTTCGCTGCCGTTCTCCGTTGCCAGCTCGTGGCCTAAGCGCGGTTATCGACTCTTAGATTCGTCGTCGGAAATGGTGCGCGTAGGCTTTCCGTGGGCATCCAGGAAAACGATGCTGGCGTGACCGAGCGAATCCACAACGAGGCGGATTCGGGGTACGCCCGCGCGATCCGCGAGATTGACGACGGCAGATTTCGCGGAGCCGCATCCGATGAAGACCCGTCGCGCGGCTCTCTGGTCGAGCGGCACCTTGGCAAGCATCGCGCGACTGATCGAGTCGCGACGTGGAACCTTCGGGCATCGGGTCCAACACCCGGTACAACTCGGCCAGCTCCCGTCCAAGCGTGTCGGGGCGGTCGTTAATGGCGAGACCAGTGGTGCGACGAGTGCCGTCCTGGCTGTGTTGCAGTGCTACCACCTGATCCTCGTTGTACTGATCCATCGTAAACGTGCCCCTCGCGGAAACCCTCCCGTTCACCTTGCGGCCGCGGTAGACCAGTCCCCCTGCCTCGATACCGTCGTTGTTGACGAAGAGGATTCCGGCAAGATCATTTCGCCGCGGCGGAAAACTCCCGGCGATCCGCAGACGCACGCGGCCGGTACTATCGACGACGTTGATGCGCGTCACGGTCAACTCGTCCAGGCGAAGTGTCTCATCTGAGCGCCTGAATGCGGGGCCGGAGGCGGCGGGCAATCAGACCGCTGTCGTCTCCCCGCTCGATGATTTACGGGGAGAAATCAAGCGCTTCAAGCCCGATCTCTAGACAGCATAAGAGTGGTTGGTCCGGGAGTTAGGCTAAACCTGGAAAAAACCAGCATGCTGCGGTCGATGGTAACGTCAAATATCAACAAACCCTGACCTGAAACCCAATTCTGGTTCAGGAATTATCTCAGTCTAGTTGTTGGTTAAGCTGCATAGATCTCTTCTTCATCGCAAACTCGGTGGGGGTTAGATCACCGAGGCTGCTGTGTGGCCTCGTGTTGTTGTAGTCAGCTCTCCAGGCCTCGATTGTCAGCTGAGCGTCTCTCAGGCTCGTGAAGTAGCTCTCGTTCAAGCATTCATCCCGGAGTTTGCCGTTGAAGCTCTCGATGAAAGCATTCTGTACAGGCTTCCCGGGCTGGATGAAGGAGAGTGCGACGCCATGCCGGTGAGCCCAGAAGTCGAGCGCCTGCCCTTGAAATTCCGGCCCGTTATCGCACACGATCGTCTTTGGCAAACCGCGCTCCCTCGAGAGTCGATCCAGTGTCTTCGCCACCCGGTCCCCAGGAAGAGAGTGGTCGACCTCGATCGCCGGGCACTCTCTCGTGAAATCATCCACCACGGTGAAGCCGCGGAACACGCGGCCGTCGGCCAGAGTGTCGCGCACGAAGTCGATGCTCCATCTCTCGTTGACACTAAGCGGAGTCGTCATCGGAGAGCGAGCGACAGCCACCATTTTCCGTCGCTTCCTCCTTCTCACAGAGAGACCTTCCTCCCGGTAGAGACGCTGTACCAGCTTCCGGTTTCTCCTGCAGCCCTCGCGCTTGAGCAGAATGTAGAGCCGCCTGTAGCCCCAGCGTGGTCTCTTCTCGGCGAGCTCGTTGAGTCTCGTCCTGAGAGCGTCGTCCACTGGCCTTCGGGAATGGTAGCGCTGAGTGGAGAGAGCGAAACCAGTGAAGCGGCAGGCTCTCCTCTCCGAGATTCGAGCGGCCTCCCTTGCCTCGGTGACCGCGATACGCCGCTTGTTCGGGGTCACCACTTTTTTCCCAAGAGATCCTTCACCACCTGGAGATTCAGTGCCTGGTCGGCCACGATCCGCTTCAAGGCCCGGTTCTCCTCCTCGAGCTGCTTGAGCCTCCTGGCATCGGGGATCTCCATTCCACCGTACTTCCTCTTCCAACGGTGAAACGTGTTGTCGCTGATCCCATTCTGCCGGCAGAGATCGGAAATCTTGGCTCCGGCCTCGTGCTGCTTCAGGAACCCGACAATCTGCTCGGTCGTAAATCTGGACTTCCGCATCGGCCCTCCTCCGGTGAGGACCGAGATAATAACTGGATCAGCTTTCGGGTTTCAGGTCAGGGAGTATCGTGGCCTAATCGCGATTTAGCGGCTGGGATTGATAATCCCGGCTCACATAGGCACTCATTTTCGGAGAATCTCGTGCTCCAATTATCGAAATCCGTCACGGTACTAGCGTTGATTTTTGCGGTCTCGGACCACAGCGAAGCGCAGGGTCGGTGTCGCGCTGGCGGCTGGGAGTCGGACCAATTTAAAGGCATTTTGACTCGCGGCATGGATTCGGATGGTGCCGTTTTCCGCGCGAGGTACAGCCTGCCCCTGGTAAGCCCGGCCCAAATCGCGCTTGTGTCGGACTCAACCGTCTGCGCGAGAGCTGGGCAGGCAATGGACGATTTTGCACGCACGATGGATCCGACGCCCCATCCTGCCTCTACGATCCCGCTATACGTGTTTCAGATAGGAACTTCACACGCGATTGTAGACCTGTTGTCTCCGAACGACGCCGGCGCCGATTTCATCTATTTCTTCGGGCCTTCTTGGGGTTTCACGGACGTAGCGTTCTCGCAGTAGAAACAGTTTTAGGTTCGCGACGAAACTGATACAGATCTGTGCCTAAGAAGGAGGATAGGCTGAGCATCGCTGGGTTGTCTCGGGGCTCGTCAGACCCGGTCAAATTAGCGTGGATCCCTCGTTAGAAGGCTCGCCTCTCGATTTGCGCACTGACGCCATCCAGGTCGTCGTCATCGAAAAGGCCTCTGTCATCTATTACCTCGATCACGGTGTGATCCACGAGAACACCACATCGGATTAGCCCATGAGTACAAAGCGCAGTGAGATGAAATTGACATATGCACGATGCGTTGTGAGACCCTACTGCTTCCCAGGGCTCACTCCTTTGACCACATATCGAGCATTCGATTCTTTCCTACGTAGGTGACGGATCGCGGCGTGTCGACACGCCCGAGCTCGCGGACTACGTGGGCGATTCGCCGGGCGGCGCGCCGGATCTCCGCGATCGCGTCCAGGGCCTGATCGGACGTGGCTTCTTCCAACATGTCGGCGTGGATTATCAACGCCGTGAGTGGATTGTTGATCTCGTGCGCGACTGCGGTGGCCGTCTCGGCGATGCCCTCGAGCCAGCGCGCCTTGATGGCCTCGAGCTGGGCCATGTGTTGAAGCTCGAGATTCTTTTCGTGCTCTTCCGAAAGCGCACGGCGCGAGCGGTAGGCGTCGGCGAGTGATCGCTGGAGCTCGCCATTCATCTGCTCGAGTCTTGCAGCCAGGCGCTGGGACTCCTCGACTTCTCGCGCGAGCTCCAGTGTCCTCGTCGTGAGCTGGCTGGCGAACGCGGCCTTGGACTGCATGCTGCGGTCGATCACCGAGCCCACGATCGCGAGCGCCAGCATCAACAGGGTTCCGAACACAACCGCGCCGGCAAGGCCGCCAGTGGCGAGGATGTGGCTGGAAGGCCGATCGATCATGACGCTCGGCGTGAAGTGCACCGCGGCCATCGCGGTGTAGTGCATGCCGGCAATCGCGGCGCCCATCACGATGGCGCTCCCCGATTTCAGGAGCCGTCCGCGGGAGCTCAGGTCGGAGCGGAAGTTGAACGCGAGGCCGAGTGCCGCCCATGAAGCGGCGATGGCGATGACGATCGAGAGTGCGACGATCGGGAAGCTATACGTGAGAGTTGCGCCAACTGTCATCGAAGCCATGCCGATGTAGTGCATGCCGGCGATGGCACCGCCCATGATGATGCCGCCCAGGACGAGCGTGGCGGCTCGCATCTCGAGACGGCTCACGACGACGAGTGCCAGCAGCGAAGCGCCGATGGCGACGCCGACCGAGAGCAGTATTTGCGGCAGCTCGTACTCGATGGGGACCGGCAGGTGAAAGGCGAGCATCGCAACGAAGTGCATGCTCCAGATGCCGAGGCCCATCACGGTCGCGCCGCCGGCGAGCCAGCCGCGGCGGGTGGATCCCTCGGCGGATCTGACGCGGCCGGCGAGGTCGAGCGCGGCGTAGGACGCGAGCGCGGCGATGACGACGGAGAGAACGACAAAGACGGGGTCGTAGGTGCCCGTCATCATGTGAGCGTGATCGATGGCAGTCGTGTCGTGGATAAGTCCAGTCGCATCAGTGGGGTCTACAATTTCGCGTTAGGCGCGTGACGGATTCGTGAAAATGAAGTGACGGTCTCGTCATCTGTCGCCCTTGGCCTGGACGATCTTTTTGCTTGATTAAACCTTAGTCGTCCACGATATTGGCCGTCTGTTTGTAATCAGAAAGACAAAAACCCCCGCAGAAAAAATTGACCTTGAACAATATCGCCGGAAGCGTACTCCCGATTAAGCGCGCCGAGGAGCTCATCCTTACGTTGCCGGGAGTGGTTTCCGCAAAGATCATCGAGAGCGAGAGCGGGGCGGTGGAACAGATCCATGTTCTCACTACCGCCGAGCTTACACCCAAGCAGGTGGTGCGGAATATAGAGAGCGCTTTGATGGCGCATCTGGCGATGCGGGTGGACCATCGGAAGATCTCGGTAGCGATAACGAGCGAGGCGAAGCCGAAGCCGCAGGCGGCGCAGCCGACCCCTCGCAGCAACTTCATCATGGGTGCCGGTGTTACGCCCGAAGGTGGGGTGAGGCGCTACACGGCGAGGAAGCTGTACTTCGAGGATGTAGAGGTGAGGGGGTCCCGGAGCAAGGGGGTTTCGTGCCGTGTGACGCTCCGAAAGGGTGAGGAGTCCTACATTGGCGAAGCTCATGGGATCGAGGGGGACCGGTCCCGTCTCGATCTAGCCGCGCGGGCGACCGTTTTTGCGATCGGGTCGGCCGAGGGCAGGGAAGGGCAGCTGGCGGTGGAAGGAGTGAAGGTGATGGAAGCCTTCGAGCGCGAGTATGTCTTTGTGGGCGTGACGGTGCGGAACGGACGAGAGAGTCAACTACTGGTAGGGAATTGCGAGATCAAGGGGAGCGCGGAAACAGCGAGCGCTCTGGCGGTTCTAAGTGCGACGAACCGTTGGGTGGATCAGGTAGCAGAGTAGAAGGCGGGCGAGGAGCCCGGTGAATGACTAGAAGTTTGAAGTAGAAAGCGGGTCGAACAGACCTGGTAGAGTGAACGGATCGTCGTTGGAAATCAAACCCTTAACACGGATCCTAGAGGAATAAAAAACCCCCGTCCCGGCTAAGAGATGAGTCGAGCGGGCAAGCCTAGTTACACGAGCGGAGCCTACCTTGTAGCGCATTTTCAGCGGATGCTGAATGCGACTGACTTTTAGGGGGTGACGCAAAGTGAAATACATCGGATTCTTATTCAGCTTCTTAAACGCTGATTACGGTTCATGGGTGTAAACGGGGCGGGGGTTTTTACTCATATGAGCGCAAAGATCCAGCAGTACGTGTGGAGTGTGGCTGTGGCTGCAATCGTCCTATGTTGCGCGGTGTATTTCGTGCAACCTCAGAACGAACCGCAGTCCCTGCTTGCTTCCGCGTGTTTTTCTGTGCTGTGCCTAGGCGCGAGTTCACTCTCGTACCGGCCGTCGCAGAATACTGCAGGATCGATCGCTTTTCTTCCGATTCTCACCTGTGTTTTGCTGGTCCCAAATTGGATAGGTGTTGTGGGAATCGCTGCATCCATCCTCCTCGGTGAGTTAATTAGCCGGCGCGCACCCATCAAGCTGGTGTTCAACACTGCGCAGGGATTGCTGGGAGCGTGCGTTAGCGTCCTGACCTATCGCATTTTGGGTGGCGTCTCGCTACTTCAGCCATCGCAGCTGAAGATCCTCCCCTACCTTGCTGCTATCCTACTGTTCTTCGCTGCCAACAGTATGACAATTAGTGGCATTGTGGCGCTCCAAGAGAACAAGAATATTTGGCGACTTTGGCTCAAACGCCTTCGTTTCACTCTTGTTTACGATCTGCTTTCTGTCCCGTTCGTATTTGTCTTCGCGTACGTTTATGTCCAATTCGGCGTACTCGGCGCTGCGCTTTTCATGATCCCCCTTCTGGGCGCACGCCAGCTGTATAAGACTAACTGGCAGCTTGAAAAGACAAATCAAGAACTGTTGGAGCTGATGGTCGCGGCGATCGAAGCTCGCGATCCTTATACCTCCGGACATTCTCGACGCGTCGCTGACATGGCTCGTGTCATCAGCCGCGCACTCGGACTCCGTGAACGTGAGATCGAACGTATCGTTGTCGCGGCCCTCCTTCACGACGTCGGAAAGATTCATGAAAATTTTGGTCCGATATTGAGCAAACCGGGCCGTCTCACTGCAGAGGAGGCCGCGATAATGCGGACGCATCCGTTGAAGAGTCAAGAGCTGGCGCGGAATGTTAGCTCGCTTAAGGACGTCCTGCCGTTAATTCGGCATCACCATGAGAATTGGGACGGCTCCGGTTATCCCGACGGTCTGTTCGGTGCATCAATCCCCCTTGGATCACGAATCATTATGTTCGCAGATACGGTCGACGCGATGACGACTGATCGACCGTATCGTGCAGCCTTGGACGAGAAAGCCGTGCGCAAGGAGCTCGAGAAGTTTAGGGGAAAGCAGTTCGATCCGAAGATCTACGATGCCCTCATCGCAAGCCCCCGGTTCAGCCAATTGTTCCATAGAGACGCCGAAACTCGCGCGACTCCGACAACTTCAGCAAAGCCAGTCCTAACACTAGCGCGTCAAGCGTAACGACTGTACTGTCATTTCCCGATTAGCAATCAGCATCCATTGGGGTTGGGAAATACCGCTTTTCGGGCGCAGTTTCGTCAGTCGTCATCCCCACCGCTTCCAGGATCTCTGGGGGAAGCGGCCATTTGTTTCGTCGATGCATCAGGTAGTTCTGCAATAGTATATTGCCATGCGTCGTCTCTCCCAGTGCGCACAATCCCAGGTAGAGAGCGCATGATTCGAAATCCTGCGCTCCCGATCTATTCATCCGAAGGTGATATTCCTCCAACTGGGGT
>JBBQFZ010000120.1:0-7517 GCA_038322455.1 Gemmatimonadales bacterium
AGCTCTTTCTCGAAGGGCAACGTCTCTTTGATGTGAAACGGCTGAATCTCACGCAGTATCCAGCCGCGGGAATTCCATACTCCATTGTCTATCTAAAGGGCGGAAACTACGGGACGGAACGTTGCTTCCCACTGCCCGACGTCGAAAGACTGAACAACCCGAACTTCTAAGTTGACCGGTACCGAATAAAAAAGGTCGCCTTCCCGGGCGACCTTTTTTATTCGGCGGGGATCTCTTTCTTCGGGAACAGAGACGCGCCCTTCTCTACCTTCCAGCCGGTAGGATCGAGCTTCTCCGCTTCCTTGAAGCCGAGATCGCTCGGCGAGCCTGGTGCTCCAAGTGATTTCCACAGCTCCTCCGCCTTTCCAGGCATAAACGGCCAGAGGTAGACTGCTTGACGCACAAGCTGCCTCATGAGAGTGGCAAGCGTGCTCTCGAGCTGCGCCTGACTGGCGGGATCCTTCGCCAACTTCCACGGCGCCTGACGATCGACGTACTCATTCGCCCTTGCAACCGTCAGCCACACCGCCTTGAGCGCCTCGTGCAGAAGAAAGCCCTTCGGGCCGAATGAGGAATGGTACGCTTCGAGGTCGGCTTGATCCGCGATATCGATTTCGTTCCGCTCACCTTTGGGCACGACGCCCCCGAAATAGCGCTCGACCATTGAAATCGAGCGGCTGGCCAGATTCCCAAATGCGTTTGCGAGATCGGCATTGTAGCGCTCCTCGAACCGCTCCCAGGAGAAATTGCCGTCGCCATCGAATGGGACTTCGCGGAGCAGAAAATATCGGAACGCGTCGGGACCAAATCGTCCGATCGCGTCGCGGAGATCGAGATTGCCACCGGTCGACTTGCTTACGCGCGTTCCGCCGACGAGCACGAAGCCGTGGACCCAGATTCGCTTCGGCACCGCGATTCCCGCGGCCATCAACATCGCGGGCCAAATGAGCGCGTGAAAGCGCGTGATGTCCTTCCCGATCAGATGAAGGTCCGCGGGCCAGAGCGTCTCGTACTCCGGATTCGGGAATCCGGTCGCCGTCAGGTAGTTGGGCAGCGCGTCGAACCAGACGTATGTGGTTTGGTCTTCTCCACCACTTCCTTTGCGCGGGAATGGAACCCCCCACGTAAACCGGCTCCGGCTTGCCGAGACATCGTCCAGTCCTGACTCCAGGAGCGACAAAATCTCATTTCGCCGCGACTTGGGCTGGAGGAATTCCTCACTCGACACGAGTGCCTTCAGCCGGTCAGCATACGCGCTCAGCCGGAAGAACCAGTTCTTCTCCTCGACCCATTCGAGCGCGCGCGTCGGGTGCAGAACGCATTTGCCGTCCACGATCTCGTTGTCCTGCTTGAACGATTCGCATCCGACGCAGTACCAGCCGGCATACGATTTTTCGTAGAAGTCGTCGGGAGAGTTCTCGAAGATCTGCTCGATCAATTTCCTGACACCGGCTTTATGCGCGGGGTCGGTAGTGCGGATGAACTGATCGTAAGATATGCCGAGCAGCCCCCAGATCTCTTCGGTGCTCTCCGCAACGGCATCGACCAGCTCCTGCGGAGAGACTTTTCGGTCGGCGGCGGTCTGCGCGACTTTTTGACCGTGCTCGTCCATGCCGACTAGGAAATGAACGTCGTCGCCCAGCAGGCGGTGATAGCGCGCTATTGCGTCAGCGCCGATCTTCTCGAATGCGTGGCCCTGATGAGGATCGGCCGTGGCATAATCGATTGCGCAGGTGAGAAAGTACTTGGCCAACTATTGGCTTCCCGACGGGGTGTCATCACCACGTCCGCGACGCCCGCCGCGTCGTCCCCGGCGCCGCTTTCCTGCGCTGTCGCTCTCGCGGGGAGTGCCCGTTTCATTCCTGGGTGGCTCGACATTGTCCGGCGGAATCGTGACCACCTTATGCTCGGCGGTATACAGAAGCTCCGGTGATATCTCGTCCGCGCGAATATCTTCGGCGGCGCCCTCATCCTCATCCACCTCAATTATCGTCGGGGCGCCGGGCATCGCCGATTCCTCGGTCTCCTGCCTGTACTCGACGAGCGTGATCGTACGCATGTCGCCCTCGACTCCGCGCAGAGTTACCCGCTCATGAAAGATGTCGATGCTGGCGACCTTCTCTTCGCCCAGCTTCGTCGCGACGATCTTGCCTTCCTTCGGAAAGCGCTTCCGGCTCTGGACGTAGAACTCGTGCTCGTAACGCAGGCAGCACATCAGGCGTCCACAGGCGCCCGAGATCTGCGAAGGGTTGAGCGACAGCCGCTGGTCCTTTGCGACGCCGAGGTTGACTGGACGAAGCTCGGGAAGCCACGACGCCGAGCAGTACTGGCGCCCGCAGCGGCCGATGCCATCGAGTCGCTTCGCCTCGTCGCGCACACCAATCTGCTTGAGCTCGATCCGCGTGCGAAAGAGCGATGCGAGGTCGCGCACGAGGTTGCGGAAGTCGACGCGCTTGTCGGCGGTGAAGTACAGGGTCAGTTTTTTCTTGTCCCACTGCCACTCGGCGTCGGACAGCTTCATCCCGAGTCCGTTTGCGCGCACTCGCTCCATCGCTTTCCGGCGCGCCTCTTCGTTGAGCCGGTCGAGGTCCTTGAACTGTCCGCGATCTCTGTCGCTTGCGAGACGCAGTGCCTTGCGCTCGGGAAGCGATGTGCCGCACCCGTGAGAGCAGCCGGCGCTTCGTTTCTCAGCCAGCTCGCCAAAGGCGTGGATGTGTCCCAGGTCCTCGCCGCGATCCACGTCGACGATCACGGCCGCGTTCATCGGCGGCGGATCGGGATAATCCCAGAGAAAGAACTCCTTACGGTTGCCCTTGAAGGCGACTTCGACGAGATGAGCCACAGCTTACTCCGTCCACGCGCCGAGGCGGAGAAATTTCTGGCGGCGGCGACGGACGAGCTTCTCGGGACGCATCTTCCGGAGCTCCTCGAGATGCTTGTCGATCACTTCCTGCAGCGCCTTCGCGGCGCCCTCGTGATCGGCGTGGGCCCCACCCTTGGGCTCGGGCACTACTTCGTCGATGACCTTGAGCTCGAGAAGCTCGGGAGCCGTGATCTTGAGCGCAGTCGCGGCCTTCTCGCGCATCTCGGGACTCTTTGCGTCCTTCCAGAGGATGGCAGCGCAGCCCTCGACGGAGATCACCGAGTACACCGCATTCTCCATCATCAGCACGCGATCGGCGACGCCCAGAGCGAGTGCACCACCGGAGCCGCCTTCGCCGATCACGGTCGCGATGATGGGCACCTGGAGCTGGCTCATCTCGTAGAGATTTCGCGCAATCGCCTCGGACTGGCCGCGCTCCTCGGCGCCGAGCCCCGCCCACGCACCCTGCGTGTCGATGAACGTCAGGACGGGCACGTGGAATTTTTCAGCCAGCTTCATCAGGCGGAGCGCCTTACGATATCCCTCGGGGTGGGGCATCCCGAAATTCCGCCTCAGCTGCTCCTTCGTGTCGCGGCCCCGCTGATGACCGATCACCATCACCGTGTCGTCGTTCAGCCGCGCCCAGCCGCCGATGATGGCGGCGTCGTCGCGGAAGGCGCGGTCGCCGTGAAGCTCGATGAAATCGGTGAATGCCAGGCGGATGTAGTCCGCGGTAAAGGGCCGTCGCGGATTGCGCGCAACCTGGACCCGCTGGAATGGGGTGAGATTCCGGTACACCTCTTCGCGCATATCCGAGAGCTTCCGCTCGAGCGGCTCGATGGCCTCGGCGACACTCAGCTGACTGTCGCCCGCGGTCTTCTTGAGCTCGTCAATCTGCCGTTCCAGTTCGGCGATCGGCTTCTCGAACTCGAGCTGTGTCGCTGATGCCACTTATCAGCTCCCGCGTTGAAGTCGGACGGACGACTCGCCCAGAATATCACGAAGTGCGCTCAACGTCGCCCCATCCGCTGCCAGAGTCAGCGACCGCGAGCGGAGACGCGCTTGCACACCGGACCCGTCGCTCCATCGAAATTCCAGTGGCGCGGAGCCAGGAAAGGTCTCGGCGATTGCGCGGACATCAGCCATCACGTCACCGGAGTATGCGCCCTTCGCGAGATCGATCGCAACCGTTACCTGCCCATTTGTGCGCATCTCGGCCAGCTTTGTTGCCGAATCGACTATGAAGGCAGGATTGTCGCCTCCTTCGTCGCGGCGCGAATATGCACCCTTCAACAGCATGGGTACGTCCGCCCGAATCTGATCGTTGAGGGTGGTCCACTTTTCCGGAAAGATGAGCACCTCGGCCGAGCCCGAGAAGTCCTCGATCGTCAGCCGGGCGAACTCGGAGCCCGACTTCTTGCTCATCTGCCGCTTGATGTTGGTCACAACCACGGCCAGCGTCATGGGCTCGACCCGCCAGGCGCCGAGATCAGATACCGTGTGGGTCGAGAAGATCTCGGCCTCCGTGCGGAAGCGCTCGAGCGGGTGGCCGGAGATGTAAAACCCGAGAATCTCTTTTTCCTTTGCCAGGCGTTCCGATTCTGTCCACGATGGAACGTTCGGGAGCGTGCGAGAGGTCTCGGATTTTTGATCCTCGCCCGATGTAGCTCCGAAAAGCGATGCCTGGCCGGTGATCAGATCTTCCTGCCTGAGCGATGCCTCGCGGATCGCGACATCGAGCGCGATGGCGAGCTGGGCACGGTGTCCGCCAAGGGAATCCATTGCCCCGGCATGGACGAGCGCTTCGAGCACGCGCTTGTTACAGACGCGAAGATCGATTCGCTCGCAGAGGTCGAAGACGGACTTGAAGGGACCATCCTTCTGGCGCGCCGCAATGATCGAGTCGATCGCAGTGCGTCCTACGTTGCGAATGCCGCCAAGGCCGAAGCGGATCTTCGTCTCGCCGACGACGGTGAACTTGTACCCGGATTCGTTGACGTCGGGCGGCAGGATCTCGATGCCCGACACCTTTGCACCGGGAACGTGGAGCTGCCGCGCCTCGTTGATGTACTTGACGACGTTGTCCGTGTCGCCGATCTGCGACGACAGGAGCGCAGCCATGAAATCAGCCGGGAAATGCGCCTTGAGCCAGGCAGTGTGGTAGGAGATGATCGAGTACGCCACAGCGTGTGACTTGTTGAAGCCGTACCGGCCGAACGTCTCGATTTGGCTCGCGATCTCTTCGATGATCGTGCGGTCGTGTCCGAGCCCCACCGATTTCTCGATGAATTTGCCGAGCTCGGCCCGAATGAGCTCCGCGTCCTTCTTGCCGACGGCTTTGCGCAGGACATCCGCTTCGGCGAGCGAGATTCCCGCCAGCGTCTGCGCAATCCTCATCACCTGCTCCTGGTAGGTGATGACGCCATAGGTCATCTCCAGGATCGGCTTCAGCTCGGGGAGAATGTAGGAGACTGGCTCCTCTCCGCGCTTCCGCCGCATGTACACCTTGTGCATTCCCGCGTCGAGCGGACCCGGCCGCATCAGCGCATTCGACGCGACGAGATCGTCAAACGAATCAGCTCGAATGCTCTTCAGCATGTCGGTGGCGAGCGGCGATTCGAACTGGAACACGCCAACCGTTCTGCCCGCGCGAAGGACCCGATAGGTTTCGGGATCATTGAGCGGGAGCTTGTCGAGATTGGGCGCGGTGCCAGTACGGCCTCTAATTCCGTGAATTGTGTCGTCTATGACCGTTAGAGTGGTGAGGCCGAGGAAATCCATCTTGAGCATGCCCGCCTTCTCGAGGGCGTTCATGTCGTACTGGGTGACGACGATGGACTCATCGGTGAAGTTTCCAGCGCCCTTGGACGCCTGCGTGCAGACAGGGACGTATTCGTCCAGCGGGCCCGGAGCGATGACGACGCCGGCGGCGTGGACACCGGCATGGCGGGAGAGGCCCTCCAGCTTCATCGCGTAGTCGAGGAGCTGGCGGTAGCGCTCCTTCTTTTCCTTGACCTCGCGCGGGTCATCCTTCCGCGTCGTGTAGAACTCGCGCACCTCTGGAATCCGCTCGATTGCTTCCTTGACGGTGAGCGAGAAGTTCGGATGATTCGGGATCAGCTTGGCTAGGTAGTCCGTCTCGGATGGGGTGAAGCCGAGCGTCCGCCCGACATCCTTGATGGCAGCCCGTGATTTCAAGGTGCCGAAGGTGATGATCTGGCCGACGGAATCGCGCCCGTACTTCTGGCGCACGTACTCGATCACTTCGCCGCGGCGCTCGAAGCAGAAGTCGACGTCGATGTCCGGCATCGACACCCGCTCGGGATTCAGGAAGCGCTCGAACAGCAGGTCGAACTCGAGGGGATCGACGTCGGTTATCCGCAAAGAGTACGCGACCAGTGAGCCGGCTGCCGAGCCTCGGCCCGGCCCAACTGGAATTCCTTTCTCCCGCGCTGCCCGGATGAAATCCTCGACGATAAGGAAATAGCCGGCGTAGCCGGTGCTCGTGATTACACCGAGCTCGTAGTCGAGTCTCTCACGAACGTTGGCAGGAAGAGCGGCGCCGTAACGAACCCGGGCACCTTCTTCAGAGAGGCGCACTAGCAGCTCGTTTTCCGTTTCGACACCAGAAGGCAGCGGAAATGAAGGCACCTTGTATTGCTTGGAGAACTCGATCGAGCTCTCTTCCGCTATTCGCAGCGTGTTCTCGAGAACGTCCTTGCGGCCAGGGAAAGCATTGGCGATCTCGTCGGCGTTCTTGAAGTAGAGGCCTTCGTCGTAGTGCATCCGATTGGTATCGGAGAAATCCTTGCCGAGGCCGATGCAGAGGAGGACGTCGTGGGCGTCGTGGTCGTTGCGGGTGAGGAAGTGCGCGTCATTGGTGGCGAGGACGGGGAGACTCAGCTCGGCGGCGAGTTGAAAGACACGACCGTTGAGGGTGGCCTGGTTCTCGGAATCGTGCGCCTGAACCTCGAGGTAATAGCGGTCGCGAAATACGTCGGCGTACCATGACGCGGCCGCTCTCGCCTGGTCGTACTCGTCGGACAGGAGGTGGTGAGCGATCTCGCCCGCCATGCACGCGGATGAGACGACGATGCCTTCATTGTATTTGGCGAGAAGCTCGCGGTCGACGCGGGGCTTGGCATAGAAGCCTTCCGTGTAGGCGAGGGAGGACAGCTTGACTAGATTCTTGTACCCTATGGAATTCTGGGCGAGAAGAACGAGATGGTAGTAGGGTTTGCCCCGGTCTCCGCCGACGCGGTCGCGGGCGCGCCTATCACCCGGCGCGACATAGGCTTCCATGCCTATGATCGGTTTGATTCCCGCTTTTTTGGCTCTTTCCTGGAATTCCCACGCGCCATGGAGGTTACCATGATCGGTGATGGCGAGGGCGGGTTGCTCAAATTCAAGCGCCTTACCGATGAGATCTGGAATCCGGTTGGCGCCGTCGAGGAGGGAGTATTCGGAGTGGCAGTGAAGGTGAACGAAGGACACCTGGTAAGATAATGCGCCGCGGATTACTCGCGATAGCGGTTGTGGTTGGAGGCCTCGCTCTAATTTCTGCTCCGACAGCTTGTTATCTAAGTCGGGGGGTGTGGGAAGAAGCGAAGATTCTGAGTCGGCGGGAGCCGATTTTGGATCTGGTGCGCGATCC
>JBBQFZ010000121.1:0-7186 GCA_038322455.1 Gemmatimonadales bacterium
CGCGGCGCAGCGCTCGGAGCGGCTGGAGAAGCTCCTCGACGAGTTGAGTATCAAGCGCCTGCGCAAGAGCAAGGCGTACGCTCTCTCCGGCGGCGAGCGACGCCGGCTCGAGATAACGCGTGCGCTCGTAACCGACCCCAAATTCATGATGCTCGATGAGCCGTTCGCCGGCGTTGACCCGATCGCAGTGCACGACATTCAAACCATCGTCGCGGGGCTGCGCCACCGGGGGATCGGTGTCCTGATCAGCGATCACAACGTCGAGCAGACGCTCGACATAGTCGATCGTGCATACATTATGTTCGATGGACAGGTCAAAGTCTCAGGAACCGTACGGGATCTCGTTTTCGATGACACAGTTGCCGACATTTATCTGGGTCCGACCCTCACCGCCCGCCTTCGCGAGCGCTTTTCGCGCGACCCCGACGAGGTAGCGGCGACTTGAAGCCCGGACTCAATCAATCGACCCAGCTCCGTCAGGAGCTCAAGATCAATCCACGCCTTTACCAGGCGATGGATCTGCTCTACATGCCGCTCCTCGACCTGCAGCAGCACCTCAAGCAGGAGCTGCTCAACAATCCGTTCCTCGATCTCGTCGAGGCCGAAGAAGAAGAGGAGGAGCAGGAAGGCGAAGCCGAAGAGCCCGCGCAGGCGGAAACGGAGGATGACCGGGCAGGAGAGATAGACTGGGAGGAGATCCTTCTCGACGGGTTCGACACCGCTGGCGGTCGCCGGGAAGAGCACGAGGAAAAGGAATATTTTGAGCCCGTCACCGTAGCGACTCGGGACTTGAGCGATCACCTCCGCGACCAGGTGAGCCTCCTCGAGCTCACTCCGCGCGAAACGCTGCTCGCGGACGAGTTCATAGGAAACATTAACGATGACGGCTATCTCGCTTGTGGTACCGAAGATATAGTCCGAGCACTGAATGAAGTGGTGACCCGTGCGGCGGAGGAAGCCGAGCGTGATACCGAGGACCTTCCGCTCTATACGGTCGAAGAAGGCCAGAAGATGCTGGGCACCGTTCAGAGTCTGGATCCTCCGGGCGTGGGTGCCCAGGACCTTCGCGAATGCCTCCTTCTCCAGCTCAAGGAAGCGGGTCTCGAGCAGTCGGTTCCATATCGGCTCGTCAGGGACTGCTTCGAGGAGTTGATCAACCACCGGTGGAGCGAGATCTCCAAGCGCTTCGGCATCAGCGCGGGAGACGTCCAAAAGGCCGCCGACGAGATTGCGAAGCTTGATCCCAAGCCCGGGCTCCAATACGGCTCGCGCGACGACAACTACATCATCCCCGATCTCATTGTCGAAAAGATCGACGACCGCTATCACGTTTTCCTGAACGACGCCAACCTCCCGCGGCTCAAGCTGAGCCGGGCTTACCAGGAGATCGCCCGCGACAAGAAGAAGTTCGACGGGGAGAACAAGGAGTTCATCTCCAACAAGCTCAACTCCGCCAACTGGATGATTCAGGCCATCGAGCAGCGTCGGCAGACGATGCTCAAGGTCATGAACTACATCGTCGAGCGTCAGCGGGAATTCTTCGAGAAGGGAATCCAGTACCTCAAGCCCCTGACGCTGCGCGAGGTGGCGGAAGTGATCAACATGCACGAGTCGACCGTCAGCAGAGTGACGAATGAGAAATTCGTCCAGACTCCGCGCGGCGTGCTCCCCTTGAAGTTCTTCTTCTCGTCCGGTCTGGCAACGTCGGACGGAGAAGACGTATCGGCTCGTGGGATCAAGGCGCAGTTGCAGAAGCTCGTCCAGGAAGAGGATCCCAAGCACCCGCTGACCGACCAGGCAATCGTCAACATCCTGCGCGAAAGCGGAGTCCAGATTGCACGCCGGACCGTCGCCAAATACCGCGATCAGCTCGGCGTGCTCTCGGCCAGGATGCGCAAGCGCGTATGACATCGGTCCCGCAGACCGAAGGCGCGCAGCGATTCAAGGCAAGACCCGATGTCAGCATCCTCGTCCCCGCGAAGGACGAGGCGGAGAACCTGCCGATTTTCATGGCGCAAGCCAAGGCGATCTTCGCGGGATTGCCCGAGCACTACGAAGTGATCGTCATTGACGACGGGTCCGTCGACGATTCATGGGCCGTCCTTAAACGGCTTGCCGCCGAATACCCGTTTCTCACCCCCGTACGTCACGGAGTGAGGAGAGGGATTGCCGACGCTCTCCGCACCGGATACGTCCACTCCCGCGGAAGCGTACTCGTTTTCTATCCCGCTGACTTGCAATACAAGCCCGAGGACATCCCGCGCCTGGTCGCGCCCATTCTGGCCGGACAGTCAGACATCGTGACCGGATACAAGGAAGGGAAATACGAGAAGGCCTTCGTCTCCGGTATCTACAATCGTCTCAGCCGCTCGCTCTTCAAGCTCACTGTGCGCGACCTCAATTCGGTGAAGGCGTACCGGCGCGAAGTGATGGACGCGCTACCCAATCGTCCCGACTGGCACCGCTATATGGTGGTGATGGCGGCGGCCGATGGATTCTCGGTCTCCGAGGTGCCCGTGCCGCTGTATCCGCGCCACGCAGGGCAGTCCAAGTTCGGAATTGGACGCATCCCGATCGGCGCACTCGACATGCTCGC
Source organism: Gemmatimonadales bacterium (assembly GCA_038322455.1). GTDB lineage: Bacteria > Gemmatimonadota > Gemmatimonadetes > Gemmatimonadales > Gemmatimonadaceae > UBA4720. The sequence goes on from JBBQFZ010000121.1 coordinate 2,597, forward strand.
CGTCTGGTTCGAGCTTCGCTTTGCCCGGAAGCCCCTGATGCTTTTCGGCGTCCTCGGCGCCGCCCTGTTCCTGCTCGGGGTGATCGTCGGAATCGTGGCGATCCTCTGGCGCGTGATCGGAGGCGTTGGTTTTCGCCCCCTCATCAATCTCGTGGAGACGTGCGTCACTGTAGGGAGCGTGTTCTTCGCGACGGGATTGATGGGGGAATTGATTGCGGCGCAGCGAGCGGAATTGACGAAGCTCACCGCGCGCATTGAGGATCTCTCACGCGACCGCGACCCGCCCGCCTCACTCTGAAATGAACGTACTGTTTCTCACGCACTCGTTCCCAAGAAGGGAAGGGGATGCCGCCGGCTCATTCATTCTGCGGCTAGCGGTTGCTCTCCGGGAAGAAGGCGTGAAGGTGAACGTCGTCGCTCCGGCGGCGCCCGGCTTGCCATCGTCAGACGAGATCGAAGGCATTCACGTAGACCGCTTCCGCTATGCGCCTCGGAAGTACGAGAAGCTCGCCTATACCGGCAACATGGCGAATGACGTCGCGTCGTCATGGACGGCGAAGTTTGCTCTCGTCGGGTTTCTTGGCGCCGATTTTCTGCATGCAGTACGTGCGCGACGAATCTTCGTCCCGGAAGTCATTCACGCACATTGGTGGTTTCCCAGTGGGGTCGTCGGCACCTGGCTGAGTAGTCTTGCCCATGTGCCGCTCGTCACCACATTGCACGGCACCGACGTGAGGTTGGTGCGCGCTGTGGGGGTCGCGAAACCCCTGTTCGCGCACGTCCTCAAACATTCGGCCGCGGTGACTACGGTTTCCAGCTGGCTCAAGAGCGAAAGTGAGATGCTAGTACCAGACGTGCATCCGACGGTCGCTCCTATGCCGGTGGCAACGGAGCTTTTCGCACCGGGTGGGGAACGGGACGGAAACCGGTTGCTGTTCGTGGGAAGGTTCACCGAGCAGAAGGGGCTGGAGCACCTGCTCTACACGGTGGCGGCGATGAAGGTTCGCGCGACTCTTGACGTTGTTGGAGATGGACCGAATCGAGAAGGTCTCGAGCAACTCTCGCAACAGCTTGGCATTGCCTCGCGCATTCAGTGGCACGGACAGATGAAACAGTCCGATCTCCCTCGAATGTACCAACGCGCTTCCGCGGTCGTGGTGCCATCCGTCGACGAAGGGCTGGGGCTGGTCGCAGTCGAGGCGCTTCTGTGTGAAACGCCGGTTGTCGCTTTTGATTCGGGCGGACTTCGCGACGTCATCCAGCACGAAAGAACGGGAATCCTGGTGAAGCCTGGAGATCGGGCTGCTTTGGCTACCGCGCTGGACGACCTGTTCGCGCGCGACGGAGCTGGAAGTGATCTGGGAAGAGCAGGGCGACTGTACGCACTCTCTGCGTTCGCGCCAGAGTCGGCCGCGCGACGCTACGCAGAGATCTACCGACAGGTAGTTGGCGCTAACGCGTCGTAACCTATTCAAGCTGGCGCAGTGGATCTTCGCTGCGGCAGTCCTGTTTTTCGCCGCGCGATCGCTCGCCGGCCAGTGGAACAAGGTTGAAGCGCGGCTCCTTCACATTCAATTCGGCTGGCAGTGGATAGGCGCCGCGACCGTCGTCGTCCTGCTCAGTTTCGCTCTCCTCATCGAAGGGTGGCGCCGAGTGCTCGGCGCCTGGGACTCGCACCTGCCTTTCAGTCAGGCCGCGAGAATCTGGTTTCTCTCGAGTCTCGGCAAATATGTACCGGGAAATATCTGGTCCCTCACGGCAATGGGGGTGATGGCAAGAGGGCAGGGAATCTCGGCCCTCGCCGCCGCCGGCTCGTCCATCATCATGCAGGCGGTGAATCTCGTGACCGGAGCTGCAATCGTCATGGTGACGGGCGCCCAGCTCCTCGGACAACCGATTCTTGTCGGCATCAGCGTTCTCATCCTCATCGGGATTCTGTTAAGCGCACCCCGCTTTCTCCCGCCGCTCACGGTGTGGATAGGCTCGGTCGTCGGAAGGGAGATCGCACCGCCCTCTGTTCCAGCGGCGAGCATTTGGACGGCGGCGGTTGCAAGCGCCTTATCGTGGCTCCTGTACGGCTTCGCATTTCAGCTTTTCGTGCGTGGGCTGCTCGGCGTCGCGCCTGGCGAAATTTCCCGGTACATCGCAGTTTACACCGCTGCGTATATCCTGGGATTCATCTCGCCGATCGCGCCGGCCGGACTGGGTGTGAGAGAGTTTACTCTGGCGGCTTTCATGACGCAGCTTGGTCTCGCCAGCGAAGCAGATGCGGCTCTCATCGCGATCGCGGCGCGCTTGTGGTTGACCGTCCTCGAGCTTGTTCCGAGCGCACTGTACGTGGCAACCGGCGGAACCAGAAAGTCTCTACCACATCCATAGGCAATGGCTCAGGCTCGCGACAAGACACGACCGGCAACGATTCCCGCTAACATACTCGCGGCGCCCCCAGCGCCGCGCTTTGCATTTGCCTGGGCCGCGCTGGTCTACGCGCTGGTCGCTCTCTCACTCGCTTATCCGGCGTTGGCGGGGAATTTCCTCGTCAATCCAAGCAGCGACCAGTACATAGCCGGCTACGCCTTTCGTGAGTTCGCTGCCAGCACACTCAAGGCGACGGGCCATTTCCCACTCTGGAATCCGTATCTGTTTGGGGGAATGCCGTATGTCGCGGCAATGCATGGAGACATTTTCTACCCGACATTCCTGCTGCGGATGTTTCTGCCGACCGACGTCGCGATGACGTGGGGCTACATCATCCACTTTTTCCTCGCTGGCCTTTTCACCTATGGGTTCCTTCGAGCTATTGGCTACGGATTTTTTGGCTCGCTGGCTGGTGGAATCGCGTACATGATGAGCGGCCAGATCGCGTCCTACGTCTCTCCGGGACACGACGGCAAGCTTTTCGTGAGCGCACTCTTTCCGCTCGCCCTCTGGATTCTTCACCGTGGAATTCGTGACGGACGAAAGTGGAGTTGGGGAGCGTTTGCGCTGGTTTTGGGCTTGTGCACTTTGGCGCCACATCCACAGCTCCTGCAGTACACGCTGCTCGCGTGCGGAGCTTATGCGCTGTTCCTCGCCTTTGCTTCATTCGACGGAGCATCACTGCCGCGAGCCACCGGCGTCAAGCGCCTCGGCGCCGCGCTTGGCTCCGTCATCGTCGGACTGGCGATAGGGGCGGTGCAGTTTCTACCAGTGAGAGAGTACGTAGCGTGGTCCCCACGGGCCGGAGGACTCCCGGATTATCAGACCGCGACATCGTACGCGTGGCCGCCGGAGGAGCTGCTCAATGCCTATCTGCCTCAGTTCTCCGGCATGCTCGAGAACTATTGGGGACGAAACGGCATCCACTTTCATTCCGATTACGTAGGCGCCGTTGTTCTTGTGCTCGCCGGCGCGGCATTCACGGGGCTACGATCCGACTCGCGGCGGAAGGAAATCCTCTTCTGGTCGGCGACGCTGCTGGTGACGGTTCTCTGGTCCCTGGGAAGCGCGACGCCATTCTATCACATCCCTTACGCGCTCGTCCCCGGAACAAAATTCTTTCGCGCTCCGGCAACGATCTTCTTCGTCGGTACGCTCGCGATAGCGGTGCTTGCGTGTGCCGGCGCCGAGAGATTCCTGCAGGGCAGGGTGACGCGCAGGTACCTGTTGGGCTGGCTAATCGGCGCGGCGATGGTCGCGCTCCTCGCATCGACGGGCGCGCTAACGAATGTCGCCGGTACTTTTGCGGGTGACCGGCAGGTCGACGCGGTGCAGGCGAACAACGGCGCGCTGATAGCTGGCGCATGGCGCTCCTTCGCCTTCGTCGCGCTCCTCGTTGGTCTGGGCTTCGCAACTTTTCGGGGGCAGATCTCCGCCCGCGCATCGGCCTGGGCACTGGCCGCTCTCATTGCGATTGACCTGTGGACTGTGGAGCGGATCTACTGGATGTTCTCACCGCCCGCTAGCGTCGTCTACGCCAGCGATCCGATCGTCGACCTACTCGAGGCCGAGCCCCAGCCGGTGCGGGTACTCGCCCTTGATGTGCAACGCACAAGCGTGAGCGTGCGTGATCCGTTCCTGAATGGCGACGCGCTCATGACGGACAGGGTGCGCAACGTGCGTGGGTACCACGGGAATCAGCTCGGCCGCTATGAAGCCGCGCGTGGCAGTTCGAATAATGATTTGATCGGGATCAATGCCAGCGACAACCGCCTCTTCTCGCCAAACGTGCTGGCACTCACGAATACGAAATATCTGTTGACCAACATTCCCGAGTTCCCATTTGTGCCCAACGTCGAGTTGGTGAAGGGTCCGGTGAGGAACGCGGCTGGCGACACAGTTTATCTCTATCGATTGAATGTCGACCACCCGTATGCCTGGCTCACCCCGGTGGCCGTGAAGGCGCCCGACGACCAGGTGCTCGCGACGGTACTCAACCCCAGGTTCAACGTGAAGCTGGCCGCCCTGTTCGATACGTCCGCCAAGGTGCGGGTGAGCGAAGGAGTGCAGTCCCTTCCTGAGGCGCTGCCCGAGACGGCAAGCGTGAGTCACTATGAGGCAGGCAAAGTACACATCGACTTGAGCGCGCCCGCGCCGCCGGGCGCATCGCTC
>JBBQFZ010000122.1:0-6914 GCA_038322455.1 Gemmatimonadales bacterium
GGACCTCTCTCGCTCACAGTGTTTCCGACGGTTTTCCGCGCGCAGAATACGGCGTTCCAACTCGCGCCGTCCGCGCTGCCATGCGGTTGCGGCGACCTGATCTATGGCACCGTTGTGGACAGGCCGCAGCGCTTTGGCACCCAAGCCTATCAGCGCTTTGATCCCGGCCAGAGCTCCATCCGCATCGATGCGCTGGGCGTGAGCGCCGGATTCTCCACCGCAAACGAGGGATGGGGGCCGTCGAACGAATATCCATTCCTAATCGGCAATAACGCTCCCGGGTTTGCCCATCTCTTTCTTGGAAGCTCTACTCCGTTTCCGATTTTGATCGGCCGGGCGCACCTAAAGCTGATTTATGGTCGGTTGGACCAGTCGGATTATTCTCCGGTCACCGGGTCGAAATTCTACTCGTCTCGTCTGGAGCCAGGTCGTCTCCGATTCGCCAGCGGCCTGATTGCGACTTTTCAGCCGCGCGGTATGGATGGACTCGAGATTGGTGCCTCTCGTTTCATTCACTCGATCTACCCTCGGAGCGGAATTCCGCCATCGTATTTCAGGAAACCTCTGCAATCGTTCCTGAAGGCAAACCTCGGGAACGGATTCGATCAACAACTCGCCGGCACGGACAATCAGCTCGCGTCATTTTTTGCGCGGTGGGCTTTCAAGGAATCCGGGCTCGAAGTTTACGGCGAGTACGGACGGGACGACCATAGCTACGACCTTCGTGACCTGTTGCAGGAGCCCGATCACCAGCGTGCCTACTCGCTCGGCCTGGCCAAGATCGTCGGCAAGACGCCTACACAATTCAGCGTTTTTCGCATAGAGCTGATGAATTTCCAGCTCCCGCCACTCGCGACTACCGGGCGTGGCGAAGGAAGCATTTACGTTCACGTGCCCCTCCTGCAAGGGCACACGAACCGAGGCCAGCTGCTCGGCGCGGACGTCGGAGTTGGCGCGGCGGCGGGGTCAACTGTGCGATGGGACCATTACACGACCGCGGGGCGCTGGGGTTTGTTCTGGCGCCGCGATGTCAGGCAGGAGACAAGCGATCCCCTGTTGATCGGCCCGTCGGTTCCGCAAATCACCGATGTCATTCACGCGCTTGGATTCGAGCGGCTGAAATTCACCAAGAGATTCGACGTGACGACCTCGTTGACCTTGATGCGCGATTTCAGCCGGGATTTTCGCGCCAGTGAATCCAACGTGAATGCCGCGGTCGCGATAACCCTTCCGCGATAGCGCCTACATCGCGAAGAGTTTCGACTCGTCGCGTGCCAGCCACTCGCGAAGTGTCTGTGCGCTTCGATCTTTCGTGGACATCACAGGATTGCCAACCGGCCACCGGATACCGATTTCGGGATCGCTCCAACGCACGCCTGACTCCGCGTTTCCGTTGTAGGCGCCGGTGCAAAGGTACTGCACTCGTGTCTTGTCCTCGAGCGCGCAAATCCCGCGCGCAAATCCGGCGGGTGCCCACAGCTGTCGCTTGTCCTCCGCGCTCATCGTCTCGGCGACCCAGCGACCGAGCGTAGGCGAATCGTGCCGGATGTCTACCGCGACCAGAAATGCGGCGCCTTCGACAACCCGCATCAGCTTTCCCATCGGCGGCTCCCACTGAAAGTGCAGGCCGCGGATTACGTTCCTGGCGGAACGGGACTCATTGAGCTGAACGAAGACGTCAGGCAAACCCAGCTGTCGGTATGCATCACGCCTGTAGACTTCCATGAAATATCCGCGGTCGTCCTCGAACGCTTCGTGCTCCAGCAGCAAGACATCGCGGATCGCCAGAGGCGTCGCCGTTAGCTTCATTCTTCCCTCATCGGGATGCGGGCCGCGGTACGCGAGCCAGCGGCTTCAAGTAGGAGTGCAATACGCCTCTGATCGCGCCACGCTCCTGCCCTCGGAGTATCCACGACCAGCTCACACCCGCGAAAACTGCGATCGTCGCAAGCACTCCGACAGCCTCGGCAAGAGCGGAACTCTCGGCGAGGGATCTGCTTGCCATCAGCCCCGCCACCAACAGGAATACGCTCGAGACTGCCTGACCCAACCGGCCTCCCATGATCTGCAACGTCGATGCATTTGTAGACCGCGCCGCAGCCCAGGATAAAAGAGTCATGTCGAGCACGACCCTCGTAGTCCAGGCGATCGCAGCGCCCGTGATTCCATAAGCACGTATCAGAATGATCGTCACAGGCACGTGAATCGCCAACTCGATTATGTGGAATTTGGCGGGAAGGTCCGGACGGTTCTTCGCGTACAGGACGACCAACAGTGGCTGCGCGAGTGCGTTCGCGAATACACCGACGGCCAGCAATCGAAGCGCCGTCGCCGAGTTCGCGGCGTATTGACCACCTAGCCAGACACGAAGCAGCTCCGGCGCAAAGACAAATACCAGCGCCAGTGGAATCGACATTACGGCGATGAGAATCCGTTCGGCCGACGCGGCGAGCTCCGTGAATTGCGCGCGCTCGGCGCGTGCCTCGATGGACGTGAGCGCGGGCAACAACGTGCCTATGAGGCTGACGGGAACCAGCAGCATTCGCGTAACCCCCTCATATGGAGCCGTGTAGAACCCCACCGCGGCCAAACCCACGATCGTGCCGAGCGCAAACCGGTCGAAGTAAACGAGCAGCGGCGAAATGGTATTTGACACAAAAACCCATCCGCCAAACGAAAGAATCCGCTTCATCAATCCCCAATCGCTCGACGGGAGCCACCGCAGATCGGGCAGTGCTCTTCGAATCGCGAGGGCATAAAGCAGGCAGATCAGGAGGCGGGACAACAGGAGGACCAACATGATCGACGGGAGTGAGGTCCCGTAAACCGCGCCAATCGCTGGAATGGACAGCGAAAGGATGCTGCTCACCATTTTAGTCGTGGCGCTCAGGTCGAATCGCTGAGCGCCTTCCAGAACGGCGCGCTGCGCCGACATGAGCAGTACCACGGGCACACTCATTCCGACAATTCGAAACGTTCCAACTGCTTCGCTGGCGGTCGCCGCCGGAATCCGGAAAACATTGTGAACCAGAAGTGGCGCGGCAAGAACGAAGGCCGCGCCGCCCACGAGACCGGCGACGACCTGCACGATGACGCTCAGCGAAACGATTTCATTCAGCTCGACGGAATCGTGATGCAGAGCGTCGGCGACGAACTTTACGAGCGCTCGGCCGAGGCCGAGATCAAAAAGTGTCAAGTACTCGGTAACTGCCCAGGCGAGACCCAGGAGCCCGAAACGCGCGGCGCCGAGGTAACGCGCGGCGACGGGCATGACGAAGAACGCCAATCCGAGCGGGACCGCGAGTCCAAGAAAGTTGAGAACGGCATTGTGAGCAACACGCGAGCGGCTCACGCCAGTCGCTGGACGCCCAGGTACATCGGGTGCGGCGGGAGGCATTCCTATTCGAGGGTCGACATTTTTTTCGCGGCCGGTCAATTGGAGAATTCTAGCCGGTCAGTGTATGCCGGGATAGATTCTCCGAATGATAGTCCCGCCGATTTCAGCAATAGCCGGCACAAAAACAAACCATCTCTCGCAGCCGGACATTGACTCTGAATAGAAAAGGGATAATCCTGGCCGGAGGTTCTGGTACGCGCCTGCACCCGGTCACCCGCGTAATCAGCAAGCAGCTGTTGCCGGTCTACGACAAGCCGCTGGTATACTATCCGCTGACGACCCTAATGCTCGCCGGGATCAGGGACATTCTTGTCATCTCGACGCCGAGGGATCTCCCTCAGTTCAAAAGCCTGCTGGGAGACGGAGCGAAATGGGGAGTGAACTTTTCGTATGCCGAGCAGCCGGAGCCCAGAGGCATCGCGCAAGCCTTACTCATCGCCGAAGGCTTCCTCGGCAACGAGAGCTGCGCGCTAATACTGGGTGACAACCTTTTTTATGGCCAGGATCTGGCGGACACGCTACAGCGGGTGGCCTCTCAATCCGGCGGAGCAACAGTCTTTGCCTATCGTGTCGCCAATCCGGAAGCGTATGGAGTCGTCGAATTCGATCAGGACGGAAAAGCGACCGGCATCGAGGAAAAACCGGTTAAGCCAAAATCCAACTTTGCGGTCACCGGTTTGTATTTCTACGACCAGGATGCTCCTTCACTCGCGCGTGCACTTCGCCCATCCGCGCGAAACGAGCTCGAGATTACCGACCTCAATATTGAGTACCTGAAGAGAGGCAACCTTCGCGTAGAAACGCTGGGACGTGGCACGGCCTGGCTCGACACCGGCACGCACAGCTCGCTTCTGCAGGCCAGCGTCTTCATCGAAACGATCGAGCAACGTCAGGGATTGAAGATCGCGTGTCCCGAGGAGATCGCGTTTCGGATGGAGTACATCGGGCGCGACGCACTCCGGAGACTGGCTTCGGAATTCCCGAACAGCAGTTATGGGGACTATCTCCGTCAGGTGGCTCTCGAGGTGTGAAGGCGCTCATCACTGGGGCGGCCGGACAGCTCGCACGCCAGCTGATCGACACGGCTCCGCCGGGAACTGACCTCAAGGTTGTAGACCGGACCGAATGCGACATCACTGACCTCCACGCAGTCGAGCGAGTGATCGATGCGTTCCCGCCGGACGTCGTGATAAACACTGCCGCGTACACGGCCGTCGACGCCGCGGAAGACGCGCGGGATCTTGCATTTCTGGCGAACGCTCGCGGTGCGGAAAACGTCGCGCGATCTGCCGAGCGCACGGGCGCGCGAATGGTGCATATCTCCACCGACTACGTGTTCGACGGCGATCGCTCGACCCCGTATCCGCCCGACGCTCCGACGAATCCGCTGAATGTGTATGGAGCGAGCAAGCTCGAGGGGGAGGGCCTGGTGCTGACGGCCGCACCATCCTCACTCGTCATCCGTGCCGGTTGGCTTTACTCGCGGACCGGAAAGAATTTTCTCAAGAGCATCCTCTCGGCCCTTAGCGCATCACGCCCACTTCGAGTCGTGCGGGACCAAGTCGGGTGTCCCACTTCGGCGAATGAGCTCGCCGGTATCATTTGGAAAGCGAGCCACGACGGGCTGTCCGGCGTGTACCATTGGTCAAACGCGGGCTCCGCGAGCTGGTACGACTTTGCCGTGGAGATCATGAAATGTGCGGTCCAGGCGGGGCTGGTTCCGGAAGCCTTGCCCATAACCGGCGTCGGTAGCGACGAGTATGGAAGTCGCGCAAAGCGGCCACGCTACAGCGTTCTCGACTCTACCCTGCTCGCCCGAAAACTGAAAGTCACGCCGACCGCGTGGCGGGACGCAGTTCGAGCGGAGTTGTTGCGGCCGCTCCCCACTGATCCCTGACCTAGAGGAGCCTGTCGCGCCACGTCGCCGGGACTAGCGGCGAATCAATCTCTATGGGCAGGTGGTACTCGAAAGGCTTCGGCCCGTGCGCGGTAATCCAGTCGATCATGGACAGAAGGCCGTCGCGCAACGAGACCTTGGTCCGGTAGTCGAGCAGCTTCCTCGCCTTGTCGGCGGAGCACGTCGCGTGCTTTACTTCCTGTGGCCGGTCGGGAACGTAGATAGCCTTGAGATCGAATGACAGCAGCTCGGCCAACAGGCGAGCCAGTTCATTAATCGTGGCCGCCTCCTCGTCGGGACCGATGTTGATTATCTCGCCCGAGAGTCCCTTCTGCGTGCCCAGCTTCAGAAGCGGGTCGACGCAGTCCTGCACGAAGGAGAAACAGCGCTCCTGCTCACCGTCACCATAGATGATAGGCTGCTTGCCCTGTAACATGCGATTGATCATGATGCTCGCGACGTTCCGGTATGGATCGTCGTACTTCTGTCTGGGTCCGATGATGTTATGCGGGACGGCGATCACGTATTCCATACCGTGCGTCTCGGAAACGTTGCGAACGAGCAGCTCGCCCGCGTACTTGGCGATGCCGTATGGATCGACGGGCGCCGCCGGCTGATCTTCGCGGAACGGCGCCTTCCCTCTCCCATAGCGCGCCATGCTGGAGCAATAGACGAATCTCTTTACTCTCTTGCTCGCGGCCGCGGCCAGCAACCCCGCCGTGTTCTCGTAGACGTGCTTGGCGATGATGGCGGGTGAGAAAACGCTCAGGCCCTCTGTGGCGATCGCGCCGCAGTGGTATACCAGGTCCACTTGCTCGAGCAGCGGCTTCATCCCTTCGACGTCGCCGCAGTCGGCCTCCTTGAACTCGATTCCCTCGGGGAGATTGTGGAGATCGCCGCCGATCATGTTGTCGCAGCCGACAACGGAATGGCCCAACTGCGTGTGGGCATCCGCGAGATGACTCCCGAGGAAACCGGCCACGCCGGAGATAAACACCTTCATTTGAGTGCCTTTGCTGGGTTAATAAGCCCCGGTGCGCCGCAGCACCGCCGGAATTGTCCTGAAAAGGATGCTCACATCCAGCCAGAAAGACCACTGCTCGATGTATTGGCGGTCAAGATAGATCACATCCTCAAAGTCCAGCACTTCGCTGCGACCGCTGATTTGCCACAGTCCGGTGATCCCGGGCTTGGCGTCGAGCCGGCGGAAATGGTGGTCCTCGTACTGCTCGAAATCCGCCTCGAAGAATGGCCGCGGGCCGACCAGTGACATCTCGCCGATGAAGACATTCACCACTTGCGGCAGCTCGTCGAGACTCCAGCGCCGGAGCAGCCGGCCAAGGCGGGTCGTGCGAGGATCGTCCTTGATCTTGAAGAGACGTCTATCGCCGGTCTGGTTGAGGTGAGCGAGGTCCTCCTTCTCCAGTTCCGCCCCATCACGCATAGTGCGGAACTTGATCATCCGAAAGCGACGTCCACCGAGTCCGGCCCGCTCCTGGAAAAAGAAGGGCGAGCCTGGTGAATCGAGGCGGACCGCTATAGCGATCGCCAGCAGAACCGGCGACATGAGAACCACCAGGATCCCGCTGACGACGACATCCACTATTCTCTTCGAGATGA
>JBBQFZ010000123.1:0-6765 GCA_038322455.1 Gemmatimonadales bacterium
ATGATGTTGATGGTGTTCTTCAGCTCGAGGATCTCGCCCCGGGCGTCAGCCGTGATCTTGCGAGACAGGTCTCCGCGCGCGACGGCCGTCGTCACGTCAGCGATGTTTCGCACCTGGCCCGTGAGGTTCGACGCCATGAAGTTCACGTTGTCGGTGAGATCCTTCCACGTGCCTGCCACCTGCGGAACCTGGGCCTGTCCGCCCAGCCGTCCCTCTGTTCCCACTTCGCGCGCCACGCGGTTCACTTCCTCGGCGAATGTGCTCAGCTGATCGACCATCGTGTTGACGGTGTTCTTCAGCTCGAGAATCTCGCCCTTTACGTCGACCGTGATCTTGCGCGAGAGATCGCCCTTCGCGACCGCGGTGGTCACATCGGCGATGTTTCGAATCTGGCCCGTCAGGTTGGACGCCATCGCGTTCACGTTTTCGGTGAGATCCTTCCACGTTCCACCGACGCCCGACACCTGCGCCTGTCCACCCAACTTTCCTTCCGTTCCTACTTCCTTGGCCACACGCGTCACTTCCGAAGCGAACGCGCTCAGCTGATCGACCATGGTGTTGATCGTATTCTTCAGTTCGAGCGTTTCTCCGCGCGCCTCGACGGTGATCTTCTGCGACAGATCGCCCTTGGCGACGGCGGTCGTGACCGCCGCAATATTTCTGACCTGGCTCGTAAGATTTCCGGCCAGCGTATTCACGTTGTCGGTTAGATCCTTCCACGTTCCAGCGACGCCCGGGACTTCAGCCTGTCCGCCGAGCTTTCCTTCGGTTCCAACTTCGCGAGCAACGCGTGTTACTTCATCGGCAAACGAGCCGAGCTGATCGACCATCGTGTTGACGGTGGTGGCAATGCGGAGGAATTCACCCTGGACGGACTTGCCGTCGATCTCGAGAACCATCTTCTGGTTGAGATCGCCGTCGGCGACGGCGGTGAGCACGCGGGCGATTTCCGTGGTCGGAGACGCGAGATCCGTGATGAGCGTGTTGACCGAGTCGATGGTCGATCTCCATCCGCCCGTGACGGGGCCGATCGACGCGCGATCGCTCATCTGACCCTGACGGCCAATCGTCGTGCTCACACGCGTCATCTCTTCCGACATCCGCGTGTTCAGCTTCGCGATCCCGTTGAACTCGTCAGCGATCTCCGCCAGGAGCGGGTCGTCGGACACCGGAAGGCGGACATTGAAGTCGCCTTCCTTGAGGTCGCGCATGGCGCTGAGTAACCGGCGCAAGTCGCTTTCGCGAACCTTGCCGTTGCCGCCGAAGACGTTCACGTCCCGTTCACCGTTTCCGTTTCGTTTTCCATTGCGACCTTTGCCGCCGTTGCGGCCATTTTTTCGGCGCGCCGCGGTGGCGCCAGGCGGACGGTTCGAGCTCTGCTCCGATTCCGTCTCTTCGATTTCGTCAATTGTGTCGCCGATCTCCACGACTTGCTCCTTTGAGTAACGCTCGACCGCGCTTTTTTGGCGGTTCACAGACCCCATTCAGACCGGGGCGGAGGCCCGGGAGGGGATACATCTACTGTTCAAAAGTGGGACCGTTCTTGGACGGCATTGTGACGGGGATTATTCGGACGCTGCGAGGAGTCCACCGAGCCTGCCAAAACTGATTTCTCGTTCACTCACCGCCTTCGCGTAAAACACTGCACCTCCCGGATGAAGCTGGGAGATGCGAACCGCGGGCGACTTTCGGCGCCCGGGTTAAAAACGGGTCAAAAGCACTACTACTCCAGATCAGGCGTCATCACGGGACCCTTACCGCGACACTTTGGCGCCAGATACTCCTTTATCGCACTTCGCGTCCAACCGATTGGATCGAGTCCGCAACTCCGCGTTCGATTATCATCTAACGCATCAGCATTGTCCCGGCATCTCCATTCCTGTATACACCGGTCATTCGGAAGGTGGCACGCCGGATTTCTCGCTCGCCAAAAACGTAACCCGAATTCCCCCGTTCGACGTGGTGAACCGAGCCCTCAGAGGAAGCTTCGTCTGGCGAACCAGATCCAGATCAGGCGTCAATACTCCCAACCGCCACCCTGCCTTTTCGCCCAGAGTCGAGCCAAGTCTGGCGTACAGATTTCTCAGGTCGCCCGTCTCCCCAACACGCACTCCGTAAGGCGGATTGGTGAGTACCCAACCCGTTCCCTTTTCCACACCATCGATCGCTTCGATCGACCCCGAAAGCGCATCCTGGAAAAAGCGCACGTCGTCCGCCACCCCCGCGCGCTCGGCGTTGTGCACCGCTGCCTGAATCGCACCCGCATCGCGATCGGAGCCGAGGAGCTCGAGCGGGAGGTCGGTCACGGCCGAGCGCGCGGTCTCGAGAAGCCGGTTCCAGCGGTCGAGGTCGAACCCGGGCCAGTTCATGAATTGGAAATCGCGCCTGAGTCCCGGCGCAATCTTCCGGGCGAGCATTGCCGCTTCGATTGGAATCGTCCCTGAGCCGCACATCGGATCGAGGAGCGCGTCGCCGCGCTTCCAGCCACTGGCGAGGATCATCGCGGCGGCAATCGTCTCGCGCAGCGGAGCCTTGGCAACCTCCTTCCTGTACCCGCGCCGGTGGAGCAGGTCGCCCGAGCTGTCGACGCTGATCTCACACTCGTCGTTGACGATGCGCACGATGAAGAGCTGTGAATTTCCCGTCGTCTCGGTTTCGTCGTCCGGCTCCGCGCTCTCGGCGTCGATCGATCCCGATACCGATCCCGCGATCGCGGACAGCACACGCTCCGCAACGGCGTCCGAATGATAGAGCTTCGATTTCCGGCAGGTCACCCGAAGCCGAACCGCGCCGCCGCCGGAAACGAATTCGGTCCACGGCAGTTTCTTCGCGCGGCGCTCGAGCTCGTAAAAAGTGCTGGCGTGAAAGTTACCGAGCCGCACCAGAATTCGACTCGCCGTCCGGAGCCAAAGATTCGTTTCGTAAAGCCGCTCGAGATCGCCACCGAATCCAACGCCGCCGATCTCTTGCTTTCCCCTCACTCCGAGCGCCTTGAGCTCGCCCGCTGCGATGGACTCCAGCCCCGGAGCAGTCGACGCGAAAATCTGGAAGCGGTGATCGGCGGGCTCGGGCATCTGGCTGAGGTTATTCAGCTAGTCCGAATCAAGTAAGTGGCTCGCATGGAATTGTTTGGGGAATAGATTGTGCCTGTACGGAGCAGCGTGTCGAAACGAATAACCAAAGAGGCAGCTCGTAAGCTGCTCACTGACCGCTTTGGCCATAAGGATTTCCGGCCCGGTCAATGGGAGCCCATCAACGCCGTCCTGGGTGGACAAGACTCGCTGGTGGTCATGCCGACGGGCAGCGGAAAATCGCTGATCTATCAACTCCCCGCGGTCGTTCTGCCAGGACTCACCATTGTAGTGAGCCCCCTCATCGCCTTGATGAAGGATCAGCACGACAAGCTCTCGGCGCAGGGAGTCAGCGCTGTCGCCATGCACTCGCACCTCTCGACATCGGAAACCCGCGAGGTGCATCGCCAGATCGCCGAGGGCGAGGGGGAGATGCTCTATCTGACGCCGGAGCGATTCAAGGATCGCGCGTTCTTCGAGCATCTGCTCTCGCGGCCGATCAGTTTATTCGTCGTCGACGAAGCGCACTGCGTCAGCCAGTGGGGACACGATTTCCGCCCCGACTACCTATCGCTCGGTGGAATCGCCAAGCGTCTCGGACGGCCACCGATACTCGCGCTGACTGCGACCGCCACTGCCCACGTGCAGCAGGACATCGTGCGACAGCTCGGGATGGTGGATCCTCATGTGACGATCACTGGTTTCGCGCGCCCGAATCTTCGCTTCGAAGTTGTGAGAACCGTCAACGACCAGCTCAAGGACGCGACGCTCAAGCATGCGCTGCGCGAGTTCGAGGGGTCGGGCGTGATCTACGTCGCCACCGTCAAGGAAGCCGAGCGTCTGTACGAGATGCTGGCAGAGGAGTTCGAGGTGGGGCTGTATCACGGCAAGCGACCCGCGGCTGAGCGGAAGGATGTTCAGGACCGCTTCATGGCCGGCAAGCTCAAGGCTATCATCGCAACGAACGCCTTCGGGCTCGGCATCGACAAGCAGGACCTTCGCTTCGTGATTCACTATCACTTCCCCGGATCCATCGAAGCGTACTATCAGGAAGCTGGCAGAGCGGGACGCGATGGGGCGCCGGCGATTTGCAGAGTGCTGTACCGGGTGGAGGACAAGCGCATACAATCGTACTTCCTGGGCGGAAAATATCCGGAGGTGCAGGAAGCCGCGCAGGTGGCGATCGCGCTGGAGAAGTACCCACTCAAGACTCCAGTGCTGCTCGACGATCTTGTGGAGCTCACCGGAGTTCCGTCCCGAAAGGCCAGGATCGTGTTCGCCCTGCTCAAGAGACACGGGCTCGTCCGCGAGCACCGCGGCGGAAAGTGGGAACGGCTCGGCGAGAATCTCTGCGCGGTGGATCTGAGCGCGGATCTTCAGGACTACGAAGAGCGGAGAGCGATGGATCAGGAGAAGCTTCGCACGATGATCCAGTTCTGCCAGACGGTGCAGTGCCGCACGCGCTACATCCTGGAGCACTTCGGCGAGGAAGTCGATCCCGCTTGGCGCTGTCACAACTGCGACGCATGCGACGAGATGGACGCGGTGCCGGCACTGGCGAAAGGCGCCTAGCTCGACCTTTAGAGCTGTCTGCTTCGCTTTTCCAAAGGCAGGGCCGCGCAGCTTCGCACATCGAGCAATACATTATTGGCGATGAAGAACAGCCTGGCCATCAGGATCCTTCGGGGCTCGCTATTTCTCGTCATCGCCCTCATCGCCTCGTTCGTGCCGAAGATGCTGGACCTACCGGACACCGGGGACCGGTGGGCGAACGTAGCGACGATGCTGGCTCTGTTCACGCAAGGCGTGATCTGGACCAACATCATAGTCAACTACTATCTCCAGCGGCATGTAACCCTCCACGCCACCGACGGCAGCAGCATCACCACGTTCAAAGCGATCGGCGTGGTAATTCGTCTTGCGGTCTGGATAATTCTGGGTCTTGCGGCCCTGTCCGGATTGAAGATCCAGATCCGGCCGCTGCTCACCGGACTCGGAATCGGCGGGCTCGCGGTTGCGCTCGCGATCCAGAACATCCTCGGCGATCTCTTCGCGGCGATCTCGATCGTCGTGGACAAGCCATTCGTCGTCGGCGACTCGATCTCCGTGGAGAATTATCGCGGCAAGGTCGAGCACATCGGGTTGAAGACGACGCGCGTGCGGAGCGAGTCCGGCGAGCAGATAATCTTCTCGAACGGCGAGCTGCTGAAGAGCAAGATCAGGAACTATTCCCGATAAAAAAAGCGCCCGCGAGCTCGCGGACGCTTTTGCTTCGGCGAGTGTCAGACCAGTCTCGCCTCGATCTGAATGTCCACATTCCCCTTGAGCGCCTTCGAGACGGGACATCCTTCCTTCGTCTCCTGGGCGATCTGGTCGAACTTGTTCTTGTCGATTTTGGGAACGGTGGCCTGGACGTTGAGCTTCATGGTGGTGATGCCGAAGCCGCCTGGCACCGCCTGAACGGTGCAGGCCGCGGTCGTCTCGACCTTGGTCGGGGGAGTCCCGTTCTTCTCGAGGCCCGCGCTGAGCGCCATGCTGAAGCATGCGGCTTCCGCGGCGGCGAGCAGCTCCTCTGGATTCGAGCCGGCACCACTCTCGAAGCGCGAGCTGAAGTTGTACTGCCCGTTGATTGCTCCGCTCTCGCCTTTGAAGCTTCCCTTTCCGCCCTTGAGCCCGCCTTCCCACGTCGCAGTTGCTTTTCTGGTTGGCATCTACATTCTCCGAATGCGTTTGGTGATCGAGTCTGTGCAAGTTAATTAGATTCCGCGCATGGCGAACGGTCCCGCGACACCGGGCATTCCCCCGTCAATCGACCGCGTGCTCAGGCTCTTTCGCTCGATGGAGCGCGAGGAGAAGATGCAGGCGCTCGTCCAGTACTCGAAGAAGCTGGAGCCGCTTCCGGAGCGCTTCAGGGAGCTCGATCGTGGCAGCTTCAACGTGCCGGAATGCCAGACGCGCGTGGACATCATTCCCGAAGTGCGCGATGGCCGCATGTACTTCTACGCCGATCTCAATGCGCGGGAATCACCGACGATTGCGGCGGTCCTCGCCATCATCTTTGCGGCGGTGAATGGACAACCGCCATCGACCACATTTGGGATTCCGCCTGATTTTGTGAGCATCCTCATGGAGAGCATCGGATTGGCCGCGCGGGAGCCCGGATTAAATGCCATGATTGTAAGGCTCAAGCGCTACGCGCGTGAAGCAGACGCGCAGGTGACGAAGGCATCCTGACCACCGCCATACCAGGAGCAGCAATGGACGAGCCAATTCAGAGTTACAAGAGTCACACGCGCTGGGTTCCTGCATTCCACTTTTTCGTTGTGCCCGTTCTTCTGGCCAATGTCATCGTCACCGCCATTCGATTGGTCAACGACCCGCGCGGCATAACGGGCTGGAACCTCATCGTGGCGATCGCGCTTTTCCTCGGAGTGTTTCTGTTGCGGGGCATGCCGCTCCGCGCCCAGGACCGCGTGATCCGGTTGGAGGAGCGCACGCGATTCGACCGTCTGCTGCCGAGCGATTTGCGCCCACGCGTCGGCGAGCTGACTACAGCCCAATTCGTTGCGCTCCGATTTGCGCCCGACGATGAGGTGCCGGATCTGACGCGCCGCGCGCTCGATGGCGAGCTCAAGACCCAGGCCGACATCAAGCGCGCAATAAAAAACTGGCGCGCCGACACTCTGCGCGTGTG
>JBBQFZ010000124.1:0-6673 GCA_038322455.1 Gemmatimonadales bacterium
GCCCATCCATCCGAAGTTGCCCTTTACGCCGGCGCCACCACCGACGAGGGTGGAGTATCCCTCAGCCGCGAGAGCGCCGGCGAGAAAGATCGCGAAAAGAAGCAGAACAATTCCGCGGATCTCGCGGGCAAGCGCCGACTCGGTGGGGCTACCGTCCCCGTTCCGGTCCGAGCTTGGTGATTTGTCGGTCCTGGTAGATCGGGACCACAGGATAGGCGTCCACCTGCGCGGCGGCGGCGAGGTCGTCACCAAATCCCGCCGAGGCGAGCGCTTGTCCGTGGGTCGATTCTTTGAAGACTTTCGCGATGTTGTCGCCATATTTTTTTTCAATCATCACCGATGCGGACGCCGCGTCGTTCATTCCAAACGATTCGGCGCGCTTGGGTATCGCCTTAACGTAGCGCCCGGCGCAGGCGGCATCCTCGAGCGTGAAGCTGCCCTCTTCTCCGGCGCAGATTATCGCGATGTCCGTGTTCGAGCTGGCCGCGACCTTCATCATGGCCAGCACCGCTGTGAAGTTGACGTACGAGGCTATAACTATGTCACGCGCCCCCTGAACCCCCAGCAGGGTCCTCGTGCCATTTGTGGTCGTGATGAGGATCGTTTTCCCCTCCACCACGCCGGGCGTGAAGCTCTGGGGTGAATTGCCGAGGTCGAATCCGGGGATGGGCAGCATCTTCTGCTCGCCGACAAGGAGGACGTCCGAGTGCTCGAACTCCTTCGCGCGGGCAATGACCGCGTCCGGCCCTTCTACCGGGATCACCGTCTTCGCGCCGTTGCCGAGCGCGGTCGCGACGGTGGTGGATGCGCGGAGGACGTCGACGATGATCACCAGACGTCCCATCGTGTCGCCCTGCTTTACCTGTTGTGGGGTGAAGAAAACGTCAAGCCGCACCGATTGGCTCCTTCATAAGCTCGCTTTCCCGCTCGAGAAATTTCGTGTCGACCGCGCCTTCCTGGAAATGCTTGTTCGCCATAACACGGGCAAGAAATGGAATTGTCGTCGTCACGCCCTCGATGATGAAGCTCTCGAGCGCGACCTGCATCCGCCGCAGCGCCTCGGGCCTGTCCCGCCCCTGACAAATCAGCTTGGCGAGGAGCGAATCGTAAAATGGCGGGACGCTGTAGCCGGCGTAGACGTGCGTATCGAGCCGCACTCCGGGGCCGCCCGGCGGATGAAAGACGTCGATACGCCCGGGCGACGGCTGAAAGTTTCTCGCCGGATCTTCCGCGTTCACGCGACACTCGATGACGTGGCCCCGTCGCTCGATGGGCAGCTTGATCGACAGCTTGGCGCCGCTGGCAACCATGATCTGCTCTTTCACCAGATCCACTCCCGTGAGCACCTCCGTCACAGGATGCTCCACCTGGATGCGCGTATTCATCTCCATGAAGTAGAACGATTTGTCTTCGTTCAGCAGCATCTCGATGGTGCCTGCGCCGACGTAGTCGATTGCCTTGGCGCCTTTGACGGCCGCGTCTCCCATTCTCTCCCGCAGGTCCTGTGTGAGCGCCGGACTCGGCGCCTCCTCGATCAGCTTCTGATGACGGCGCTGCACCGAACAGTCGCGCTCTCCGAGATGGATGACGTTGCCGTGCCGGTCGCCCATGATCTGGAACTCGATGTGGCGGGGCCGGGAAAGGTATTTCTCGATGTAAACCTCGCCGTTCCCGAATGCGGAGAGCGCCTCGGAGCGCGCGAGCTGAAAGGATCGGCCGAAATCTTCGGGGTCGCTGGCTACGCGCATGCCCTTGCCACCGCCGCCAGCCGCCGCCTTGATGATGACCGGAAATCCTATCTCGCGCGCGAACTTGAGCGCTTCATCCGGATCTTCGACACCGCCCGGCGTGCCGGGAATGATCGGCACACCCACGTCCTGCATTGCCTTGCGTGCCGCCGCCTTGTCGCCCATGACACGAATCTGCTGAGCGGTGGGTCCGATGAAGGCGATGTTCGACGCGACGCAGGTCTCCGCAAACTCCGCGTTCTCCGCGAGGAACCCGTAACCGGGGTGAATGGCGTCGGCGCCGGCGATCTCCGCCGCGGCGATGATGCGCGGGATGTTGAGGTACGACTCCCGAGCGGGGGCCGGTCCAATGCACACGTCGTCATCCGCGAACCGAACGTGGAGCGACTCGCGATCGGCTTCGGAGTAGACCGCGACGGTCTGGATGCGAAGCTCACGACAGGCGCGAATGACGCGAAGCGCGATCTCCCCGCGGTTCGCGATCAAAACTTTTTTAAACATCGACGTTCATGCGGGCGGTTACTTCGCGTCCTGTTTGACCGTATCCCACGACGTGTCGCTCGAGCTGGCGACGCCCTGCGCGCGCAGCGAGAACTCGGCCGGATTGGAAGCCGCGAGAAGCGCGTCGTCGTACGAGACAATTCCCTTGTGGTACCAGTTCATCAGGGACTGGTCGAAGCTCTGCATGCCGTATGCGACAGCTCCTTCCTTGATCAGATCGGGAATGTTGAGCGACTTGGTGCTGTCCCGGATCTGATCGCGCACAGCTTCGGTGTTGATCAGGACTTCAGCCGCGGGAACGCGCCCCCTCTTGTCGGCGCGGCGAACGAGCCGCAGCGAGATGATCGCACGGAGTGCCGACGACAGCATGTGGCGCACTTCCGTCTGCTGGTGTATCGGATAGAACGAGAGAATCCGGTTAATGGTCTGCGTCGCGTCGGTCGTATGCAGCGTTGAGAAGACAAGGTGTCCGGTCTCGGCGGCCTTGAGCGCGGTGTCCAGAGTCTCCAGATCGCGGATCTCACCCACCAGCAGGATGTCGGGGTCCTGCCTCAGCACACGGCGCAGTGCCTGCGCAAAGGAATTCGTATCGGTTCCGACTTCGCGCTGATTGATGCTGCTCTTGATATCGCGATGCAGGAATTCGATCGGGTCTTCGATCGTGATTATGTTCGCGTGCCGGTTCTGATTGATGTAGTGAAGCATCGAGGCGAGCGCCGTCGATTTTCCGGAGCCGGTGATCCCGGTCACGAGAACCAATCCGCGCGGCATCAGGGCCACCTTCTCACAGATGTCGGGCAGATTCAGCTCGGCGATGGTCTTCGCCTGGAAGGGCACGATTCTGATCGCGTACGCGATCGTTCCGCGCTGCTGATAGGCGTTTACGCGAAACCGGCCTACGCCCGGGACCGCCAGCGCGAAGTCGGATTCCTTCTGCTCCGAGAACTCCTTGATGTTCTTCGGAGCCATGATCTGCTCGGCGAGGCTGCGCAGGTCGTCCTGCGTCAGCGGCGGCTGCTCCAGCGGAACCATGTGCCCGTCGACGCGAAGTGTCGGGGGACGGCCGACCTTCATGTGCAGGTCGGACGCGTTCTGGTGAATCATGTGCTGCATGATGGGCTTGTAGTCGAACGTCGTTCCAGCCCGTCCCGCTGCCGCCGGCGTTCCCCCCGTAGGCGCGACCTTCCGGGGCGTTTCTCGTTTCGGCGGGGGTTGCAGTTTGTCAGCCATTGGGATCCACACGTAGGAGTACCTGTCCGTACTCGACGGGATGCGCGTTTTGGGCGAGAACTTCTTTTACCACGCCGTCGAATTCAGACTCGATTTCATTCATGATCTTCATTGCTTCAATGATGCAGACGATCTGACCCTCGCTGATCCTGTCGCCAACCGCGAGGTACGGCTTCGCTCCCGGCTCGGGCGCCCCGTAGTACGTGCCGACCATCGGTGACTTGACCTCGAGATACTTCGGCCGGGTCGCTTCGACCCTGGGAACCTCCACACCCGTTCCCGAGGCTCCGGTGGGCGCCGCTATCGGAGCCGCGGCGGGCAGCAGGGCCGGCATCGCCATGGGCGAAGCCATCTGTACCGCCCCGCGCTGCTGCGGAGTCTTGGAGATGCGGATCTTCATCCCCTTGTCGGACGAAATCTCGATTGAATCCACACTCGACTCGTCCAGCATTTCCACGAGCTTCTTGACGTAGCGGAGATCGAACATTGTCGTCGTTTCGCGTCTGATGGGACCAGCAGGAGAGCGCCGCTCAGGCAACTTCGAGCAGCTCTCGAGTGAAATCAGTGAGTATTTCCGGGCCTGTCGGCGCGAGATGCACATCGTCCTCGATGCGGATCCCGCCCCAGCCCGGGCGATAAATCCCCGGCTCGATCGTTACCACCGCGCCCATTCCAAGCGGAGTTTCGACCGTCTTAGCCAGCCGAGGCGCTTCGTGCACCTCGAGTCCCAAGCCGTGACCCAGGCTGTGACCAAATGCGTCTCCATACCCCCGCTCCTCAATGTAGCGACGAGCGAGACCATCGGCATCCTGACCCTTCATCCCGGCGCGCACGGATTTCGACGCGACGGCGTTGGCGTGGCGCACGATATCATAGATTGCACGCTGTTCATCCGACGCCTTGCCGATTACCACGGTGCGCGTGATGTCGGAGCAATAGCCTTTGTACTGTGCGCCAAAGTCGAGCAGCAGCAGATCTCCGCGCTCGATCACGCGTGACGACGCGCGCGCGTGCGGCAGCGCCGCCCGGGGCCCTGACGCCACTATCGTGGCGAATGGGAACTCCTCGCTGCCCTCATCGCGCAGGGCCTTCTCCAGAATTCCCGCCACGTTCAGCTCGGTGAGCCCGGGTCTCACTTCGTTCAGCGTCGTCCTGAGCGCGGTGATCGCCATCTCGCCAGCGCGGCGAATCAACGCCACTTCTTCCGCGTCCTTCGACTCGCGGAGCGCCTCAACCAGGTTCAGCTGGGGACGCCACTGCCACCGCGTTCCATCGGTGAGCAGGCGCTGAAAATCGCGATGGAGGAGATGGGCGGACTCGAATCCCACGATTTCGAGCCCACTCACGGCGCTTGCGACCGTCCACAACCCGGCCCAAAGACTCTGCTGCTCGATGCGGATGGTCGCCATGCTGCCGACCTCGTCGCGCGCCTGTGTGTCGTAGCGAAAGTCGGAGATGAAGCACATGTCCCGCTGCGTCACGAGGACGAGCGCGCTCGTGCCTGAAAAGCCCGTCAGATATCGCACGTTCGGCAGGCTCGTCAGCACGAGACCATCTATGTGGGCCGCGGTGATGGCTTCGCGCAGCGCGGCGAGGCGCGCAGGCCGGCGATCAGCCATTTGCGGGCACCGGAAGCATCTTTACGAGCCCGCGAAGCGCCAGCTCGTAACCATACGCGCCGAATCCGCAGATCACGGCCAACGCCGCGTCCGCGAGCGCCGAGTGGCGGCGCTCCGGCTCACGCGCGTAGATGTTCGTCAGGTGAATCTCCACGAACGGAATCTTCACGCCCGCCAGCGCGTCCCGAATGGCGAGGCTCGTGTGACTGTACGCTCCCGCGTTGAGGAGCAATCCCTCGACGCGTCCGCGAAGGGCGTGAACGGCGTCGACGATCTGGCCTTCGCCGTTGTGCTGCGAGAAGGAAAGCTCGACGCCGAGCTCCTTTGCAACGTTCAAGAGGCGCGACTCGATGTCAGCGAGCGTGTCGGTGCCATACAACGCCGGCTCGCGCGTGCCGAGCAGATTGAGGTTGGGACCGTTGATGACGGCAATCTTCACTCGCCGGTGAGTCCGTCGAGCCATGCGCGGAACTTGGCGACGTCTTCCTCTGACTCCTGCGCCTGCGGCACGCGTGGATTTACGCGCGGCGTCGGCATGGGAGGCGTGGGCGGAGTTCGCGACGCTCCCGACGCACCGCTGAATGCGCCCGCGAGCCGCGATGCCGCGCGTGCATCGGATGGACTCACCGTCGCTCCGGCAAATACCGTATCGAGCGACGCGCTCGGGGGTGTTGCGCCGAGTGGCACCCTCGTGTCCGCCGGCTGGTTGTTTCCCCCTCCATACGATCCGCCGCCGGACGACGCCGTGCGCGGAGGCCTGCGCCTCCCAAGCGTGGCAAAGAACTCCCGGATGGATGGCTGCCGTCCGGACACTGCGTCCGGCTCCGCGCGAGGCTCTTCGCGGGCTGGACTCTCGACGGACTCCCTCTGGCGAGAAGGTCCACGCGCGGGCGGTGGAGAGTCAACCGCAGACTCATCGAATCCCGGACTCTCCTCGGAGCCAGGAGAGTCTGCAGGCGCCGGCGATTCAATCGGCGAACGCGGGAACGGGCGATCGGGCGGCCTCTCGACCGACGAATCCTCCTTGCGGGATGTCTCAACTTCACCCGGATGCGCGGCTGCGTCCTCCGCCTCGATCTCGGCGATTCGACTCCTGAGCGATGCGTCGTGCGGACGCGACTCGGCGAGCTGACGATAGACCGTCAGCGCGAGCTGCTTGTATCCCTGCTGGAGATAGAGCTGCGCCATGGTTTCATTGACGAATGGCTCGCCGCTCGCACCGAGGGAGGTGTTCTCCGCGCCAGCAGCACGTTCTTCGGGCTCAGTCGCACGGGAGGCTGCAACGGGTTCCTCGGGGAGCGCTGCCGGACTCACCTCTGTGAACGCGCTGACCACGGGTTCAGGAGCAGGTTCTGGCGGAGGTGCGGACTCGTACGCCGCGACCGGTTCAGGTGCGGCGACCGGTTCTGGCGTGGCGACCGGTTCTGGCGCGGCAACCGGTTCGCGCGCGGCAACCGGTTCTCGCGCGACAACTGGTTCCGGAACGGCGACCTGCTCCGTCCCAGGGGTGGGCGGTGACCATGGAAAAGCGTTCACGTCCTGCTTCATGCTCTTGAGGCCTTCCGCCGCGGAGCT
>JBBQFZ010000125.1:0-6634 GCA_038322455.1 Gemmatimonadales bacterium
GGCCGTTACAGCCTTCTTCGACGTCATCGATGGGCAGGTGGCGAGAAGGACGGGAAGGTGCACCGTCTTTGGGGCGTTCTACGACTCTACCCTCGATCGGGTTGCGGATGGCGCGTTGATGGCCGGTCTTACCGTGTTTTACGCCATTAATCCGATTCACCACAACATGTACATGGTAGTAGTCTGTCTGGTGGGAATAGTCGGAACTTTCGTGGTATCCTACACCCGCGCCCGAGCCGAATCGCTCGGCATCGATGCGAAGGTGGGCGTCATGCAGCGCCCGGAGCGCATCGTACTTCTTTCTGCACCTCAGGCGCTGTTCGGGCTCTTCTGGAATGGCTGGGTGCTGATGGGAATCATCATTCTTCTTACCGTGACCGCGTGCATCACGGCCGTACAGCGAATTGCATTCGTCCATCACGCGACCACGCATCTCGACTCGAAGCCGATCCGTATCATCAACGATCCTGTCGCGCCGCAAAAAGCGGCGGGCGCAACCGCAACGCGTCGGGCAAAATCCTAATTACAAAAACGGAGAAATAAATTGGGCAAGTCGTCCTCTGGTGCCGCCCCTAAATCGATTGCGCCCGCTACCGGCCGCCTGGGCATTCTGACCCCGGGCCTGGGAGCTGTCGCGACAACGTTCATGGCTGGCGTGGAGAGCATCCGGCGCGGTCGCTCGAAGCCGATCGGCTCGCTGACCCAGATGGCCACCATCCGGCTGGGCAAGAGGACCGACAAACGGGCTCCGCTGATCAAGGATTTCGTCCCCCTCGCCAAGCTGGACGATATCGTATTCGGCGCGTGGGATCCGATTCCCGATGACGCGCTGACCGCGGCAAAGAAGGCCGGCGTGCTCGAGGACCGCGACATCGAGCCGATCGCCGATTTCCTGAAGGGAATCAAGCCGATGCCCGCCGTGTTCGACAACAAGTACGTCACCCGCATTCACGGCACCAACGTAAAGAAGGGCAAGACGAAGCGCGATCTGGCGGAGCAGCTGCGGCAGGACATCCGGGACTTCAAGACGAAGAACAAGTGCGACCGAATCGTTATCGTGTGGTGCGCATCGACCGAGATCTTCATCAAGGCCGGCCCCCAGCACGCGACGATCGAGCAGTTCGAGAAGGCGATGGAGAAGAACGACGATGCAATCGCCCCATCGATGCTGTACGCGTACGCCGCGATAATGGAGGGCGTTCCGTTCTGCAACGGAGCGCCCAATCTGTGCGTCGACACGCCCGCGCTGATCAAGCTGGCGCAGGACCGCGGAGTGCCGATCTCCGGAAAGGATTTCAAGACCGGTCAGACATGGATGAAGACGATCGTCGCGCCGGGACTGAAGGCGCGCATGCTCGGGCTCGCCGGCTGGTACTCCACGAACATTCTCGGGAATCGCGATGGCGAGGTTCTGGACGACCCCCAGTCGTTCAAGACGAAGGAGGAGTCCAAGCTGAGCGTGCTGCACACTATCCTGCAGCCCGAGGTCTATCCCGATCTCTACAAGGACTTCGCGCACGTCGTGCGGATCAATTACTACCCGCCGCGCGGTGACAACAAAGAGGGTTGGGACAACATCGACATCGTCGGATGGATGAACTATCCGATGCAGATCAAGATCAACTTTCTATGCCGCGACTCGATCCTCGCCGCCCCGATCGTGCTCGATCTCGCCCTGTTCTCGGATTTTGCGCATCGCGCGGGCATGAAGGGGATTCAGGAATGGCTGTCCTTCTACTACAAGAGCCCGATGACTGCTCCCGGGCTCGAGCCAGAGCACGATCTCTTCATCCAGCAGACGAAGCTGAAGAACACCCTTCGACATCTGATGGGCGAGGATCAGATCACCCACCTCGGCCTGGAGTACTACGCGTGATGCTCCGCCGTCTTGCACTGGCGCCGCTGGTGGTCGCAGCTGTCACGAGCTGCGGGCCAAGTCCCAAGGCAACGGAGCTGCGCCTGTGGTCCGACACATACGCTTTTCGCGTGACGGTAGATCCCGTTCCGCCGAAAGCGCTGGAGCCGGCCGTATACCGGGTTGTGGTTCAAGACAAGAAGACCGGACAACCGATCGAGACCGGAGAGGGACGCATCTTCGCCACCAGCGAAGACCGGGCGAACACCAGCGACGGCTTCAAGAAGGAGAAGGAGGTGGGCACCTACTCGGGGCGAATTTTCTTCGCCACGTCGGGGGATTGGGCCGCCGCGATTCAGTTCAGGCGCGACAAGAACCCGGCAATGCCGCTCGAGCGAGTGGACTGGATCCAGACGGTTCGACCCGCCGCAGACCCGGGGAGCTGAGCCGATCATGCGGCATTTTTTCAGAACGCAGCTCACGCCCATGGAAGTTCTGCGCGTCGCGGACGATTTTTTCCCGGAGATCGGAATGGAGAGGAACGGCCATACCGCGAGATCGCGGATGTTCGCGGGCGATCTGGGAACACTCAACCTGAGCGTGCACAAGGAAGGCGGGCACTACACGTTCGTCGAGATTGCGACGGACCAAACGGGCGAGAGCCGCCTGGATCGGAACGCAAAGAAGTTCTTCGTCGAGCTGCACAGGTCCGGCGACCCGAACCACCGCATCGCAGCGGCGTACTAGAATGGCGCGGTCGAGTACCGCCGCGTCAAAGCCGGCGAATGTGCGAGAGGAGTCCCCTCGCACGAATGACAGAGGCCCGCTGTCGCGAGAGCAGAAGCTGGAGCTCTACTACTTTATGCGGCTCACCCGCTCGCTCGAGGAGCGCCTGGTGAATCTGTATCGCCAGACCAAGGTTGTCGGTGGCTTGTTCAGATCACTTGGCCAGGAAGCCGACGCCGTGGGAAGTGCCTACGCGCTGGATCGATCGAAGGGTGATGTCCTCTCGCCGCTCATTCGGAACCTCGGCTCCATGCTAGTTCAGGGTGCGAAGCCGAACGAGATCATCAAGCAGTACATGGCGAAGGGGGATTCACCCACGCGCGGGCGAGAGCTGAATATCCATTACGGCGACCTGGTGCGCGGCTTCATCGGACAGATATCGCATCTCGGTGACATGGTGCCGGTGATGGCCGGCGTCACGCTTTCATTCAAGATGCGACGGCAGGACAGAGTTGGTCTCGTCTACGTCGGAGACGGGGCTACATCAACGGGCGCCTTCCACGAAGGGATCAACTTCGCGGCGGTGCAGCGCTGTCCGCTGGTGGTGGTAGTGGAGAACAACGGATACGCGTACTCAACGCCGCTCAGCAAGCAGACCGCGGTGACGCAGCTTGTCGACAAGGCGATCGGGTACGGGATCGCAGGCGAACAGGCGGATGGCA
This sequence comes from Gemmatimonadales bacterium, assembly GCA_038322455.1. Classification (GTDB taxonomy): domain Bacteria; phylum Gemmatimonadota; class Gemmatimonadetes; order Gemmatimonadales; family Gemmatimonadaceae; genus UBA4720. The sequence goes on from JBBQFZ010000125.1 coordinate 3,304, forward strand.
ACGATGTGATCGCCACGTATGAAGCAACCAAGCGCGCCGTCGATCGCGCGCGCGCGGGCGGCGGTGTAACGCTCGTCGAGCTGATCACCTATCGGAGGAAGGGTCACGCGGAGCACGACAACCAATCGTATGTGCCCGCTGGTGAGATCGATCGCTGGGCCCTCGAGAACGATCCGATAGACAGGTACGTAAGGCGGCTGCTCGATGACGGAGTCACCCAGCCGGAGATCGCTGCTCTCGATACCCGGGTGCAGAAGGAGATCGATCTCGCGACCGACGAAGCGGATGCGTCGCCAATGCCGGATCCAACCGATGCGCTCGTCGGCGTGTACGCCGATCCGCCAGTGGTTCCGCCGCTATGGTTCCGCGAGGGAATCAATTCGGCCGTCGAAGTGAACGAGCGTCCCTCGAGCTGGGGTACGCACGATGTCTGAGATCACCTATCTCGAGGCAATTCGCGAAGGACTGTTCGAGGAGATGGAGCGCGACAAGAATGTGTTCTGCCTCGGCGAAGACATCGGAGCATACGGGGGCGCCTTCAAGGTCACCGACGGACTGATGGCCAAGTACGGCGAGCAGCGCGTGATAGATACGCCGATCTCGGAGACTGCGATCATCGGGGCGGCGGCGGGCGCGGCTCACATGGGGCTGCGGCCGGTGTGCGAGATGCAGTTCATTGATTTCCTTTCCAGCGCCTACAGCATCCTTACGAACTACGTGGCCACGGCACGTTATCGGGCGATGCTGCCGTGTCCAATGGTGGTGCGTGGGCCGAGCGGGGGATACGTGAGGGGCGGACCGTTCCACTCGCAGAACCCGGAAGCTGCGTTCCTGCACACCCCCGGTTTGAAGATCGTTTATCCGGCGACGGCGAGCGACGCCAAAGGACTGCTCAAATCAGCAATTCGCGACGAGGACTGCGTGCTCTACTTCGAGCACAAATATCTCTATCGGCGGATCAGGGAGGAGATGCCGGCGGGAGATCACCTGACGCCGATTGGCAAAGCGCGAGTGGCGCGCGAGGGAAGGGACGTCTCGATCATCACGTACGCGGCCACCGTGTGGAAGGCACTCGAGGCCGCGGAGCAGGTGGAAAGAGAAGATGGTTTGTCTGTCGAGGTGATCGACCTGCGATCGCTCCTGCCGATGGATGAGGACGCGATCGTGGCCACGGTGAAGAAAACGAATCGGGTACTCGTTGTGCACGAGGACACCAGGACGGGCGGGGTGGCGGGCGAGATAACGGCAAGAATCAATGAGAAGGCGTTCGAGTGGCTCGATGCGCCGGTGCTCCGCATCACTGCCGCGGACGTGCCGCTTCCATATTCTCCGCCGCTCGAGGACTATGTGCTGCCTCAGACCTCCGACATTGTCGCGGGGCTGCGGAAGCTCGCCGCCTATTGATGAGTCCCTCGGAGATCGAGCGCGAAGGAGTGATCGCGCGGAACATCGGGGTCGGATGCGTAACGACGGCGGCGGGTTTTTTCAGCGGCGGAATGGTAGCCGTGTTCGTGGGAAAGGCCGTCGGGAGCTTTCAGGGGTGTAGGCCGCCTGAGGGCCTTCCGGCCTGCAATTGGTGGGTGTATGCTGGTATCGGCGCGGTTGTCGGAGCGCTCACGCTACCTGTATTGGCACTGAGACGTCTGAACCAGCCCCGGTCGGACGAATAGCGAACGAAGGAGAAGCAGTGGCTCGTGTAGACATCATCATGCCGCAGATGGGCGAGTCGATCGCCGAGGGCACGCTTTCGAAATGGCTGAAGAAAGTGGGCGACGAAGTGAAGCGCGACGAACCGATCTTCGAGATCTCGACGGACAAGGTCGACGCCGAGATTCCGGCGTCGACGGCCGGTGTGCTGGCGGAGATTCTGGTCAAAGAGGGTGAGACCGTAGCAGTGCAGACGGTGGTTGCCCGGCTCGAAACGGAGAAGGGTGCGTCGGTGGCTATAAGCGAGCCAGCGGCCGCAACACCTGCCGCACAACCGGCCGCCCCTGCCGCCCCTGCCGCCCCCCAACGGGAAGCTAAGCCCGCTGCGGCGCAGACTCGGCACCAGCCCGCCGCGCCGGCAATCGTTGCCCCGCATTCAGGCAACGGAAACTCCTTCGAGGAGCGCGTGCGCACGAAATCCTCTCCCCTCGTTCGCAAGATTGCGGCTGAGCACGGCGTGAACATCGCGTCCCTTCAAGGGTCCGGAGTTGCGGGACGCGTAACCAAGCGGGATATCGTTGGCTTTATCGAGTCCGGTGCGACAGCGCCCAGCATAGTCGCCAGCGGGCCGCCGGGACTTCACGCACTGCCGTTGCCCGAAGCGTGGGCGGGCGATGTCGTCGAGCCGATGTCAAAGATGCGCGCGCTCATCAGCGAGCACATGGTCGCGTCCCGTCATACCTCGGCCCACGTCACATCATTCATCGAGATCGATTTCACGCGTGTCGCCCGCATAAGGGCCAAGACGCGCGCGGAGTTCGAGGCGGCGACCGGCCAGAAGCTCACCTACATGCCGTTCATCATCAAGGCAGTAACTCAGGGCTTGCGGGCTTTTCCGGTTATGAACTCTTCCGTCGCCGGCACGAACGTCATTTATAGAAAGCAGGTCAACATCGGAGTCGCCGTAGCGCTCGATTGGGGGCTAATCGTTCCAGTCATCAGGAACGCCGACGATCTTTCGCTCTCCGGCATTACGCGGGCGCTCAATGATGTGGCGGCGCGCGCGCGCACAAAGAAGCTCTCCCCCGACGAAGTTCAGGGGGGAACATTCACCATCACGAACCCGGGTGTTTTTGGCTCGCTGATGGGGACACCGATCATTAACCAGCCCCAGGTTGCGATTCTCGGTGTCGGCGCAATCGAGAAGCGCCCCAAGGTGCTCCCGGGCATCGATGGGGAAGACACCATCGCGATACGTACATGCGCTTATTTTTCAATCTCGTTCGATCACCGCGTGATCGACGGCGCAACTGCCGATCAGTTTCTAGCGTTTGTCAAGAAAACCATCGAGACATTTCCGGAGACTGCACTCTAGCGATGCCACGGACACTTACGATCCAGCGCTCGACCGTCCCATCGAGCGACCGCGCGAACTACGCGAAGCGGCTCAAGGCGCTTCTGTCACACTACAAGGCAGCGAACTGCCGCTTCTGGGTATTCGAGGAATCCTCATTGCCGGGAGCGTTCATTGAATTCACCGAGGCCGACGACGAGCAGACGCTCACCGTGGCCCACGCGAGCGCTCCACACAAGACCATGGATCCGTCGCGCGTCTACCAGGAGGTAGAGCTTTAACATGCCCACGCGCTCGCTACACGTCGGTGGAGAGAAATGGGAAGTGTAT
>JBBQFZ010000126.1:0-6621 GCA_038322455.1 Gemmatimonadales bacterium
TATTACACCAGTCGCATTGGAGCAGGTCTTGGCCGACTGAGAATGCGTTGCAGTCGCGGTCCAGGACGGCGGCGGACCCAAAACCGCTATGGCCACGATCGTTACGTTCTGCGACGGCGTGAAGCCCTGAAGCGGCGACACATTCGACGCGGTGCCCGAGAAGTACGTGCCGTTGTTGTCGGCGGCATACTGCTCTTCATACGTCGCGAGGTTACGAAGGTCAGACTTCATCGCTGCGACATACGCCTTGTCCTTCGTGTTCGCAAACTTCGGGATCGCAATCGCGGCAAGAATACCGATGATGACGACCACGATCAAAAGCTCGATCAGCGTAAAACCCTTTTTGTTGCTCATTTGTCGATTCTCCAAAAGTTGTTTTAATGGTCGGGCCGTCGGACCCTCCCCCTGTACCAAAAAGACTGAGAGCATAGCGTCGCGGTAACGCCGTAAAACCAGGCACGGCCGTCCCTCAACACGAGGTCAGCTAACCCGTTATCAGCGCGTGACTTACGTCTTCACGCGCGCCACACACGGTGCCCCAGCAAAGCCGCATTCTGCAGTCGATTTGCAAAATGCAGTGCGTCGGCTCCGACTTAAATGGGTCGGTCCCGACTTAGATGGGTCGGTCCCGACTTAGATGGGTTGGTCTCGGCTTAGATGGGTCGGTCCCGACTTAGATCGTCCGGGCGACGACGACGGCTCGAGCCCAATTCCGGAACGGATACTGTGATCGCAGTCACGCGCGATCCCTGTGCCTCGATCAACCCGGCTGGTAACATTCCCTCGTGCTCCCCGTCATCACCGTTTCCAACCTCGGCAAGCGCTACGGTGACACCGTGGCCGTAGAAGACGTCTCGCTCGAAGTGTTCGAGGGCGAGATATTCGGGTTGATAGGGCCGAACGGCGCCGGAAAGACGACCACGATGGAATGCGTGGAAGGCAATCGCGTCCCCGACAAAGGAACCATCTCCGTGCTCGGCGTCGATCCTCGGCGCGACGCCAACGCGCTCCGTCAGCGAATCGGTGTGCAGCATCAGGAGGCGCACCTCCAGAAACGGATCAAGGTCTGGGAGGCGGTGGATCTCTGGCGATCGCTCTACCCACGCGTCGTAGATACTGACAAGCTTCTGGAGCGGCTGGGACTCGAATCCAAACGCAACGCCTGGTTCATGACGCTGTCTGGCGGCCAAAAGCAGCGCCTCTTCATCGCGTTGGCGCTCATCCACGAGCCGGAGGTCGTATTCCTCGACGAGCTCACCACCGGGCTCGACCCGCAGGCGCGTCGCGCGATCTGGGCACTCGTGACGGGAATCAGGGACCGAGGCACGACGGTGTTTCTTACGACGCACCTGATGGAAGAAGCCGAGAGACTCTGCGATCGCGTTGCCATCATCGAGCACGGGCGCATCATCGAGCTCGGGACGCCCGGCGATCTCGTACAGAAACACTGTCCCGAAAGGTCGGTGGTGTTCACGAGCGATGATGCCGATGTCGCGGAACGGCTCCAGGGCCTGGGCGCGGTCGAGCGCGCCGAGAGGAGCGGAGCCACGTACACGATTCGTGGTACGGGAGACGACTTCGTGACCGACGTGATCAACGTCATAGCGCGCGAGGGGATTCGCGTGCGGGGATTTCGTACCGAGATACCGACGCTCGAGGATGTGTTCCTCAAGCTGACCGGCCACGGGATCAGGGATTGACGATGCTGCGAGGATTCTGGAAGCTCACATGGCTCGAGACCAAGATCTTTACGCGGGAGCCGATGGGGTTCGTGGGAACACTCGTCGTGCCGCTCGTGCTGTTCATCGTATTGGGCCGCGCTTTCGGCTCCGAGAAACCCGCAGCCGCGCCGGCCGTCGACATCCCGTTCAACGCGGCAATCCTCGCGGCGGTGCTGATCGCGGTCAGTGCAGTGCAGTCACTCGTGGCGATCATCTCGATATACAGGGAAGGTGGCATCCTCAAGCGCCTCCGCTCAACCCCGCTCTCTCCAGTGACGATCATGGGCGCGCAGGTGGCGGTGAAGCTTGTTTTCACGTCGATCAGCCTCGCACTGGTTGTGCTCGCGGGCCGCCGGCTTTTTCCGGGCGTGATGGGCGTCAACGTATTCAGCTTCACCGCAGCCGTACTCCTCGGCACGTTCAGCATCCTCTCGCTCGGGTTTGTGATCGCCAGCCTGGTGCCAACGGCCCGGTTTGCCCAGCCGATTGGCGCGGTGGTACTCTATCCCATGCTCGCATTATCGGGACTGTTCTTTCCAGTGGAGCGGCTGCCGCTTGCGCTCAAAGCCGTCGCCTATCTATTACCCACCACACACGCCGTGGCGCTCCTCCAGGGCGTGTGGAACGGTTCCGGCTGGGGCGCGCACTGGGTGAACGTGGCCGCGCTGCTCGTGCTGTTCGCCGCTTACACGGCCTTCTCGACCAGGGTATTCCGCTGGGAGTGATTAGGGGCGGCCGCGAGATCATCCCCGCAACGAGGCACTTCTATGGATTGGTACGCCAAGATGTTCATTCGCGCGAGTCTCATCTGGTTCGTTTTGGGCATCACCCTCGGTGTGGCAATGGCGGTGAACCCCGCATGGGTTGTGTACCGGCCGGCGCATGCGCACATGAACCTTGTCGGGTTCGTGACCATGATGATCTTCGGCGTCGGCTATCAGATGCTGCCACGCTTCTTCGGTCACCCGATCCACAGTCGGAGTTTTGCCATCGCGCACATCTGGCTGGCGAACCTCGGGCTCGCGGGGCTGGTCGCCGGATTCTTCCTCGCACCGAATGTCGGTGCGCGAAGCATCCCGGTCACTGCAACTGGTGGCATTCTGTGGGCGATCGGCGCTTATGGGTTCGTATACAACATGTGGCGCACTTTCGACGCCGCGGAGACACGCCGGCGCTTGAACGAACTCCGCCCCGATTCCCGAAAGCTCCCAACCACAGACTGAGTTGGATGGTGACGACGGTCGGCGATATGTAATCGGGCTGCAAGGTATAGCGGCATTCACATTGCCTTACTGCGCGTTCACTCACCTTCGCCGCCTAGCCAACAATGCCCGTTGATCAGCAATCCCCCACGCGTACAGACACAATTACCTCACACCGGGGCTACGACGACATCCTGAGCAAGGTGCCTGCCGCCACCCTCGCGTTCTGGGTAGTGAAGATTTTTGCGACTACCGTGGGCGAAACGGGTGGGGACGCGTTGTCGATGACGCTCAATCTTGGCTACGCGGTCAGCACCTTGATCTTTCTGGGTTTCTTTTGCATCACGCTCGCTGCCCAGGTTGCATCCAAACACTATCACCCACTTTTCTACTGGGCGGTCGTCGTTGCTACGACCACTGTCGGCACGACAACGTCAGACTACCTCGACCGTACCGCTGGGCTTGGCTACGTCAGATCGTCGATCTTCGAGTTGGCGCTGGTCGTTGCGATTCTCTTCGCGTGGCACCGCGCAACGGGCGCGATCCAGGTCGACCGCATCACCAATCGCAGGAACGAGATTTTCTATTGGGTAACGATCCTCGTATCCAACACACTTGGCACCGCGCTCGGGGACTATGCTGCCACAGACGCAGGCCTGGGATTACAGGGCGGTGCGCTGGTTTTTGCGGCGCTGCTGGCCTTGGTTGGCGGGTTGTATTTCTTAACCAAAATCCCGAGGAGCCTGCTTTTCTGGGCCGCATACGTGTTGACGCGGCCGCTCGGCGCGACGCTCGGGGATACTCTGACCAAGCCACCGGGACAGGGGGGCCTGAATCTGAGTCGCATCACCTCGTCCCTGGTTATCGCGCTCGGCATGGTCATCATTGTAATGATGACATCGTTGCGGAAACGAGGTCTCCAATCGGCAGGGCACGGCGCAGCTCCGCAGCCCCTTGATCGAGTTAGCGGGCAGGGTGCATGACGAACTCGACACCACAACCCGACAACAGAAATCTGCGCGCGATGCTAAACAAGGTTCCCGAAGTCACGCTCGTTTTCTGGATCGTCAAGATCCTTGCGACGACCGTCGGTGAAACCGCCGCAGATGTGCTGTCGACAACTTTCAACCTCGGGACGGTAAACACGTCCTACGTAATGGGAGCCTTGCTCCTGATCTCGCTCGTCTTCCAGTTCAGAGCGACAAAATACGTCCCGCCCATCTATTGGATCGTAGTCGTGTTCATCAGCGTCGTCGGCACCTTGATCTCCGACAATCTCGTCGACAACCTGGGAGTGAGCCTTGTCACGACCACGTTGATTTTCACGGCCGTGTTGGTAGCTGTCTTCGTGTTCTGGTATATGAGCGAGAAGACGCTCTCCGTTCATACGATCTATACGCGTCGACGCGAGCTGTTTTACTGGGCGGCAATCCTGTTCACGTTCTCGCTGGGGACCTCGGGGGGAGACTTGCTCTCGGAGAGGCTCGGTTTGGGCTACCCGCTTTCCGCGCTGATGTTTGCCGCCGCAATCGCGCTCATCTATTTCGCGTATCGCGTTGGGAAAATGCAGGAGGTGCTCGCGTTCTGGCTCGCGTACATCCTGACGCGTCCCCTCGGTGCATCGATAGGGGACATGCTGACTCAGCCGAAGGATGAGGGAGGCTTGGGTTTGGGCACCGTCCCAATCAGCGTTGTCTTTCTGGTGGCAATAGTCGTATTGGTGGTTTACCTCACTCGACAGGAACGGCAAAAAACCACCACGTAACTCGAGTCACGATTTCCGCTTGGTATCCCGCAAGCGTTCGGCGCGTGCGGGATTTTCTTTTTTCCCCGCGGCTAGCCTAGCAGGAAACTGGTATGCCTGCTTCCTCGCAAATCCCATCCAGCAATCCCCAGTAGGCGTCGAGCGCTGCCTTAGCGGATTCGAGGACGCTCTCAGGCGACGCACCGGCGGCGAGGCAATGCTCAATCGCCCGACGCTCCCCCTCGCTGTGCTTCACATCGGCCTCGGCGTGAACCTCGAAGTAGGCAAGAGGTTTCGGGGCCGTTACACCGTACGAGTCTCGCAACCCGGCCAGCTTCTGCTTCGACACTTCAGGTTGCTGTGACTCGTACGCGTAGAGCGCCGCTATCGCGCCCGCTGTATCGCCCGACGCCCGCGCATTGAACGTGTTGACAATCGTGACTGCTGCCGGCCGAGCGGGCGTCGCGGTAAGCTGCTCGCGATGGACGCCGAGCTCCTCGGCAAAATCGAGCCATAGCTCACTGTGGGGAGCCGGATTTCCGAGCTCGTCGGCGAGATTGCTTCCCACCTCGGCGCGAACGATCGGATCGGCTTGGCTGCCGGCGCGCTCGAGGTAACCCGGGAAAGCCGCGACGTGCGGGTAATAGAAAGCCGCATAAGTCGCGAGCTGCTTGCGTGTAAGATCCCCGCGCTGCCATGCGACGTAGAATGGGTGCGATAAAATGGAACGCGAGGCGATGATCTCATCGAGGCAGCGGAGAGTTTCGTCGGGACGCATGGGTCACCTGCAGTGGGTTGAAAAAAGTTGGGCGCTACTCACCTACTCGGCGGCTCCCTTCGCTTAAAGAGGACTCCATTACTTAGCTGGCTTCTTCGCGGTCGGCGGAAGAAGGCCGTTCAGACGCATGTAGATCGCGGCTTGGCTGTAGTGATCCGCCCAATCGCCGGTCGTGAGCGTCATGACCGCAGCGCGCGACATCTTCGCTTCGCCGAAGAAGGGAAGGGGCTCGGAAAGGTTTGCATCCGTCAGTCCCCCGAGCGCCTGGTCGCAAAATGCAAAGGTTTCCCGCAGCCTCGCGACGATGGCAGCCTTACCGTCCGTGGCGGAAATCTTCGTTCTCTCAGGAGCCTTCATTCCTCCAATCTCGGCGCACAGGTAGTCGTTGCCCTGCGAGAGGTGCATCACTATCTCCCTAAAGCTCATTTGTGCGCGCGTGGGCTTGAACCCGAATTTTCCCGCGGGAAATTGTTCCGCGGCAGCGATCAGGTTCTTTCCGGCTGATTTGGCGTTGTCGCGAAATGCATCCGCGACGGGATTCCCAGACTGAGCGCTGAGGACGAGGGGAAGCGCCATCGTTGCAAGCGCGGCAATGCAGGTTCGGCGAAGCATGGAGAATGACCCCGGTTGGTAAGGATTCCAATTCTGCGCCAACCCTCGCCCGCTGTCCAGAACGTCTTGGTCAGTGAGGCGACTTCGAAGCCGGCGGGGTGATGTGAACCGCCGGCAGGAGGACATGGTTTGCCGAACGCGTGGTGCCGGGTTGGGGCGCCCCTGCGGTGATCGCGAGAGCCAGGCGGTCCGCCTTCTCCGGACTATTGGAGAGAAACAGTGCCGCGAGGTTCGCCGAGCGTACAAGCGTGGGCGGGACTTCCCACGTGCCCGTGGTTCCCCGTGGAGAGGCTCTGAGCGTATCGAGCTCGGCCCAGTCGCGGAGCAAGGATTTCTCGTCCGGATAAACGAATACCTCGAGCTTCGCCGATCCCAGCAAATAAGCTGTGGGTGTCACGCTGAATCCGGGCCGCTTCGGTCCGGGCAAAACGGATTTGCGGAGAACGAAGCCTGATTGCTCGAGGCGTTTTTCGACGCTGCAAAGGGCCCATAGGCCGGTGCGGGGGCAGGTCGAGGTTCTTGTTACTGGTAGACTGTCCGGAGATACCGTCGGGGCGGTCCCGA
>JBBQFZ010000127.1:0-6513 GCA_038322455.1 Gemmatimonadales bacterium
GGCGGCCACGATCCTGAGTGATCTTCCGCCGCTGGTCGAGCCACTCGTCGCGGCAAAGGAGATTTCCTTCTCGATGGACTGCGCCGATGAGAGTGTAGTCGCGCTGGGAGATCGAGAGAAGATCCTCCAGATTCTCACCAACCTCGTCACGAACGCTGTGCGAGCAACGGCCAAGGGCGGGCGTATAACGGTGCGCTGCGTGAACGCTGACGACACCGTCGACTTCTGTGTCGACGATACTGGCGTCGGGATCCCCGCCGAGAAGCTCGATCACATCTTTTCCCCGTTCGTTCAGCTCGGTCGGTCGCTGAACAATCCAGGCGAGGGCGTTGGTCTCGGTCTCGCGATCAGTCGCGACTTCGCCAAAGCGATGGGCGGATCGCTGTCCGCGACGAGCGCCTTGGGTGAAGGGAGCACGTTCACGCTGCGCCTGCCGCGAAGCCAGGCCCGGGAGTTGGAGAGCTCAGTCGGACAGCGCTGACTGTCAACGCCTCGCATCGGGTACCGGGCACCTGGTACCTGGTACCCGGTACCCGTGTTGCCTTGTTCCCCAAATGGTCGTGTTGTTAATACCTGAGCACTAGGCACCAAACGCTCGGCGGCAGGTCTTCCTGCCCTCCTCTCCCGCGCTCCGGCGCGCTCAAAGACGCTGGCATCGCCATCCTGACAAAACGACCCGAGGGGATAAAACCGCAAAGAGCCCCGCTCGGCGCGAACGTGCGGCTGCAGACCTGGTTCTTTCTGATCGCGCTGCCCTTGATCGGCAGCCTGATCGTGCTGCTCGGCGGAGCAGTGCTGGTCACGCGCGAACGAATTCAGGAGCTTGAGCGGGTGCAGCGCGACGGGACCTCGATCGCCGCGCTCGAACGGCTCATCGTCGCGCTTGCCGGCGAGAGTCGCGAAATGGCCGCTTCGCTCCTCCCCGTCTCCGCCATCGGAGACAAGGAAGCGAACGAAACGCAGGCGGAGCTGGGAGCCGCCCGCACTTTTACCGACCGCGCGTTCGCGACCAGCATGGCGACCCGTGCAATGGATGGCCCAGAGAGCAGTAAAACGCGTATCGCCAACGATCCAAAGGCACTCCTTGGACTGATCGACCAACTGCGCACCGCCGAGAACGCCGCCGCAAGTCTGGCGAGCGCAAAGAGATACGGCGAAGCCAACCGCGCCCGCATCCAGATCGAGCACATCAGCGAGGAGCTCATTCAGCCCGAGCTCGTGAGCCGATTCGAGCAGGAGCAGGCCGAGCTCGAGCAAGCCCTGAACTCGCTCGCGACGACCGACGTGTTCAATCGCATCACGCTCGGAACTGCGCGCCGCCGACTCGACAGCCTCAAGGGGCCGCTGGCCCAGCTGGAAGATGACATGCGCCTTACGCGTGCCTTTCAACGACAGCTCACTCGTCTCAACGATCGTGTGGCCGGGCTTGCTGAAGGCGATGTCGACCGCCACGTGGAAGTGGCGGCAGTAGTGCACCGGGCCCTGAATCACCTGATTGAAGAATCTCCCTCCGACTCGAGCCGGGTCAGTCTGCTAGCCCTTCGGCCCGAGATGGATCATGCCATAATGCTCGCCGACTCCACCGAGTCATTGCTTCTCGCCAATCGCCGCGATGCAGCGATCGTACTGCTCAGCGGCCAGCTGGACGAATTCGTTGACGGAACCGTGTTGCCGGGACTCGACTCCATGGCGCGACAGCAGGCGACCGCGTTCCACTTCGCTCTCGAGCCACTCAGATCGCGCGCGATGATGCTGAATGTGGGGCTCGTGACCTTCACGTTGTTCGTGCTCGTGTTCGCGCTCGGCGCCCCGATAGTGCTCTCGCGCTTTCTCATTCGGCCGGTTGCATTTCTCACGCGAGTGGCGCACCAGATCGGGACGGGCAATTTCAAAACGGAGATTCGCCGCATCGGCGCGGGTGAAATTGGCGAGCTGCAGGCGAGCTTCATCGATATGCGTGAGAAGCTGATGCGACTCCAGGCGGAACAGGAGGCAACCAAGCGCGCGCTTCGCGAAGCGACCGAGGCGCGCGAGGGGCGCGACGCCGCGGAAGCAGCGAGTCAGGCGAAGAGCGAGTTCCTGGCGAACATGAGCCACGAGATCCGCACACCGATGAACGGGATCATCGGCATGACCGGTCTCGTGCTCGCAACGGAAGTGACGTCGGAGCAGCGCGAGTACCTCGAGACCGTACGGTCGTCGAGCGACGCACTGCTCGGAATCATCAACGACATCCTCGACTTCTCCAAGATCGAAGCACGCAAGCTCGAGATCGAAGTGATCGATTTCGATTTGCGAAACGTGGTTGCCGATACTCTGCGCACCCTTGGGCCGAGGGTCCAAGCCAAAGGGTTGGAGCTGACCTCGGAGATCTCTCCCGACATTCCTTCAGCGCTGAGCGGCGATCCGTCGAGGCTCCGTCAGATCCTGATCAACGTGATCGGCAACGCGGTGAAGTTCACCGAGACTGGAGAAATAGTCGTTCGGGTGAATGTCGGGCGTATCGAGAGTGAGCGGGTGTCCGTGATGTTCAGCGTAAGCGACACGGGCATCGGCATAGCAAAGGAAAAGCACGCGACGATCTTCGACCCCTTCACGCAGGCAGACAACTCAACCACACGTCGATTTGGAGGAACTGGCCTCGGACTGACGATCTCCGCGCGCCTGGTCGAGCTGATGGGCGGAGCGATCCGAATAGAGAGTGAGCCGGGTCGCGGTACCGAGGTTTACGTGACTCTGCCCTTGGAGATTCGCACCGCACTGGTGGTCGCGCCGTCCGTCCCGGCGAGTAACGAGCAATCGGGTACCCAGCGTGTTGTCGTGACGCGGGATGCGACCGGCGAAGCGCATCGGTCATTGCGCGTTCTGGTTGCGGAAGACAACGCCGTGAACCGCCACCTCGTGACAGCTTTGCTGAGCAACCGCGGTCACACAGTCCGCGCCGCCGTCAACGGGCGCGAAGCAGTCGCCGCGGTAACGGAGGCGACGTTCGATATCGTCCTGATGGATGTGCAGATGCCGGAGATGGATGGCCTGCAGGCGACGGCGGCCATCCGCGACCTCGAGGTGGCGTCAGGCGCTCACGTTCCGATCATCGCGCTGACTGCGCACGCGATGAAGGGCGATAGGGAGATCTGCCTGGAGGGCGGCATGGACGAGTATCTGTCGAAGCCCATAAATCCGGAGCAGCTCTTCGCGCTCATCGAGTCGCTCACGACAGGATTCCCGGTCATCAGTTAGAGCCGCGGTACCTTCTATTGATACGGACTCTTGCCGCCGGACCGGCGTCCGTCGCATCGTTGGGAATGAAAGCGACCCCTTTTCTTAGTTTGCGGCTCGCCGTCCTGACCTCTGCAGTTTTTGCGAGTCTTGGTGCGATGCATCGCGGTTCCCCGCCCCGCGTCACAATCGACACTGGCACGCTCGAAGGAGCTGTCGATTCCACTCCCGGCGTCATGGTGTTCCGCGGAATCCCGTACGCGGCCCCGCCGGTGGGCGCGTTCCGTTGGCAACCGCCGCAGCGCGCCGCGCGCTGGACGGGCGTTCGTTCCGCGGCTCAACTCGGCCACAATTGCATTCAGCACCAGCCATACTCCGACATAGATCCCTATACCGCCGGGATCTCCGAGGATTGTCTTTACCTGAACGTCTACACGAATTCGATGGACACCCACGCGTCGCGCCGACCGGTGATGGTGTGGATTCACGGCGGCGGATTCTGGGCAGGCTTCGGCGGCGAAGAACGCCACAACGGTGCTCGGCTCGCCCAAAAGGGCGCGGTCGTCGTCACTGTCAACTATAGGCTCGGAGCCTTTGGCTTTCTCGCCCATCCCGCGCTTGCGGCGGAATCGCCGCACCACGCCGCCGGCAACTACGGACTTCTCGACCAGATCGCCGCTCTCGAGTGGGTGAAGCGCAACATCGCGCGCTTCGGCGGCGATCCCTCGCGCGTCACGATCTTCGGCGAATCCGCCGGGGGAATGAGCGTCGGCTCGTTGATCGCGTCGCCACTGGCGAAGGATCTCTTCCAGCGCGCGATTCTCGAGAGCGGGACTGGAGTCAACATCGGTGTTGATGCACGAGACACCGCTCAACGCATTGCGATGCGGTTCGCCGATTCCCTGCACGTGAGTGGAACGGGCGCCGACGCCGCCCGGCGTCTTCGCGCCGTGAGCGCGGACACTCTGCTCGCGGAGTCACTGCGTCTTGGTCCGTCCTATCAGCCGGCGTTCTGGCCGGTTGTCGATGGATGGGTGCTGCCGCGCGCGGTCGACAGCGCGCTCCTCAACGGTGAGGCGAACATCGTCCCCATCATCGCCGGCAGTAATCGCGACGAGGGCGACGAGTGGATGGGCGCGCCTTCGCGCAGCTTCGCGCGATTCCTCTCGGCGCGGGGAGCGCCGGCGTACGTGTACATCTTCTCGCGTGTGGGCGACGACAGCGCGAACCGTGCGCGCGGCGCGTATCACAGCGCGGAGATCACCTTTGTCTTCGGACGCGCGCATCCGCTGCAGTCGAGCGCGGGTTCTACTCCCTACGATTCGACGGTGGCCGAGGCGATGAGCGATTACTGGGTGGCGTTCGCGACGAGCGGAAATCCCAACGGCCCGCCGACCGCCGGGAAGTGGCCGGCCTGGCCGCGCTATAATGCGGCGACGGATGCGCTGCTCGAGATCGGACCGGAGATCGCGCCGCGCACGATGTTCAGGCGCGCGGTCTACGATTCACTCGATGCGGCAGCTCGCTCGCACGGCCGTCTTCGGCCGCGCTAAGACTGGGTCTGAAGACTCGCTAGGCTTTTGCGGGTTTGGTGAAACGGCCGAAGAGATTGCTCCAGCCCTTCGTGCTCGTCATCCACGATTGTTCGTTGCGCGCGCGGAGTCTCTGCTCTGTGAGTCCCACCGTGCGACGGGTTCGCGGCTTCGCCGAGCTCGTATCTGATGCATTGATGGTGGCGAGCGTTTTGATTTTTTTGCTTTTGGCGGCCGCATTCGGTGTCTCTTTCTTTCGGGAGCCGAACATGCGCTGAATGAAATTTCTGCTCATCTGTAGTTTCCTTGATTGGAAGCGCGAACTGGGCGTGCGCGACATCATCGAATAGGGCACTTTGCGAGCCTGATCGGACCTTTGCGCGACATCGCTTGCAGTGTCTTGCGTTAGCAGGGCGTGGGAGCCAACGGTAAGGTCTGGATGGAGGGTCAGTTCCAGCGAAACGAGCCGCGAGCGCGCCAGTATTCATCCGAGGCGATCGCCAGTGGACGAAGCTGCCCTTCCAGCTCGGCATCGTAGCCAACTTCACGCGCGGCGACGCTGGAACGGATTTGGCCCACAGTTGCCGCGCCGGTTAGGACGACATCGGCCCAGGGTCGCGCAAGCGCGGCAGCCAGCGCAAGCATTTCGACGGTCGTGGCTCGCACCTCGGCCAGCGCGCGGATTCGCGCGACGTTGGCCGAAAAGAGCTGCTCGTCATTTCGATTTTCGTGGGTCAGACGGCCGTTGGCCAGTGACTCCTTCACGACGACCTTCATACCCGCATCGTGCGCCTCTTGGAGAGCCGACTCCGCCCCTCGCTCGAAGAGATTCCACGTCGCCTGGACCGAATCGAAAACCCTTTCGCCGTCGCGGCGCACCGCGAGAGCGCGTCGGATGGCGTCGTTCTGCCCGGCGCCGCTGACGCTCAGTCCCGCCCCGATGCCGCTCTCTCTCAGTCGCGCAATCGTGTCGATGAGGGCATCGTCTTCCAGCGTTTTGCTTTCGGCGGTAACCGAGTGGATTTGATAGAGCGATAGACGTCGACCGAGCCGTTCAACGCTCTCGGCTAGTTGCCGCTCAAAGGCAGCCAGCGAGTGATCCTTGACCTCGTGCTGCGCGGCGGTCGTCGACCAATCCGCGGTGTAGGTGTATCCCCACTTCGATGCAACTACGACTTCCCCGGGCGCGATCGCGCGCTTGTCGAGCCAGGAGGCAAGGAAATCTTCCGCGCGCCCGTACGAGCGCGCCGCATCGAAATAGCGGAGTCCGCTATCGAACGCGGCATCCAGGACCGTGTGCGCATGCAACTGCATTACTGGCGGGTCGTATGATCTTCCGAGATCGCTCGCATGATTCAGCGTGACGTATCCTGGGCGGCCAAGCGCCGCGAGGCCGAGTCCAAGTCGCGCAGCCATTGCCGGTTGCCGTTAACGCAGCCCAAGCACCAGAATCCGACTCTGCTGCGCTCCCCCCGGCCATACCGGCGATTTCATTCCGGACGCAACTCCAACGAGCTGTCGTCCACCCGCGATGTAAGTAACGATCCCTCCACCAGTGGACTGCCCAGCATCGGTCTTCCACAAAATCCGCCCGCTCGCGGCGTCCATCGCGTACAACTCCCCGCCCATGTCAGCTGCGAACACCAGTCCGCCCGCAGTCGGAGTCACGCCCGCAAGCACCGGGTGCGGCGCGGCGAATTCCCAGCGCACGCTCCCACTCTCCGCGTCGTAAGCAGTGAGCCAGCCCTTCGCCTGCGCCGGG
>JBBQFZ010000128.1:0-6500 GCA_038322455.1 Gemmatimonadales bacterium
CATCACCGTCCCGGGCAGAATTGCCGTGGTGCCGAGTATGTACTCCCACGTGGCGACGCCGGTGATTCCCAGGGCATAGTTGAGGACGTTGTATGGGAGCACGGGTGAGAGTCGTAACAACGCCACGAGTCGTACCCCGCCACTCTTCGCAGCGTGATCGATGGCATTGAACCGCTTATCCGCGCGAAGCCGCCGCTCCACAAACGGTCGGACTACGTAGCGGGCAAGCAGGAATGAAGCAATTGATCCGAGCATCGCGCCGACGAACGTGTAAATCACCCCGCGCACGAAACCAAACAGCGCGCCCGCGATCAGGCTGAGAATCGTTCCCGGTATCAGGAGCAGGTCAATAACTACGTACATGCCGATGAAAGCCACCGGTCCCCACGCTCCGCGCGCTCGGACCCAGTTCGCAAAAGGCTCTGCATAGGGCTCGAGGTAGTGACGCACAGCCCAGAGAAACAGAAGCACCAATACAATTGCGATCGACCAGCGAAGGAACGTGGATACAGTTGGCCGATTCATCAGGGGTCGGGTCCGGAGGGTGTGTATAATAAAGACTCCGCGGCGAACGATGGTTCCTGATAGTCAATTCTTGTCTGCCCGGCATCCACCAGGGATCCCAATGTTGGACTCAATCGCGCGGCCGCTGAAGAATCGGCTGGTCCGCCCAATAGCCTCTCACCTGGTCGATCGCGTGCATCCGGGGGCAATCACGCTGGCATCGGCGCTATTCGGAGTACTCGCCGCGGTCGCCGTCGCCGAAGGCCGTTTTTATTTGGGTCTTTTGGGGTGGACAGTGAATCGAATCCTTGATGGGCTCGACGGGGCTGTCGCCAGGGCTGGAGGAAGACAAAGTGACTTCGGGGGATACGTCGACATCATCGCGGACTTCATAGTATACGCGGCAATCCCCATTGGGGTCGCTATCCACTTTGCTACTGGCGCGACATGGCTTGCGGCTTCCGTAATGCTCGCGACGTTCTACGTGAACTCTGCTTCCTGGCTGTATCTGGCTGCATTACTGGAGAAGCGCTCGGCGGGCGCCGGACAGACCGGTGAGGAGACAAGCATCACGATGCCTGATGCATTGATCGGCGGCACCGAAACGCTGTTGCTCTACACATTGGTCTTGGCCCTCCCCGCGTTCGCGTCGCGCATTTTCTGGCTTACAGCATTCCTCACGTCGCTCTCGATTCTGCAGAGAATGGTATGGGCGTTACGATTTCTGTAAAGCATTCGGAACTATCGAGCGCACCTCGGTCTTTATGAAATGAGGGACCGACCAAATGCCTACCAGTCAAATCCGGATCGGTGCCACCTGGACTCAGATCGAAGACCGCTTGCCAACCGTTCGTCAGCGACTTGAACACTTCTGACCCATCGGTTCCGGACGAGAGGCTGGTGGACGACCCACCATCGAACAGCGATCTGACGCTCGACAAGCTCCAGCGCGACACGTTCGGTTATTTCCTCGCGAAGACCAATCGCGCCAATGGCATGGTGCCCGACAACACCAGGCAGGGCGCGCACGCGAGCATCGCGCCGATCGGATTCGCGCTGGCGGCCTATACGATCGGCGTCGAGCGGGGATTCATCAGTCGGAGCGACGCCATCGAGCGAACGCTGACGACCCTGCGGTTCTTCCGCGAGAGCGAGCAGAGCGACGCACCCGACGCGACCGGGTACAAGGGATTCTACTACCACTTTCTGCACATGGACACCGGCCGCCGGGCCTGGAAGTGCGAGCTCTCGACGATCGATTCGACGTATCTGCTTGCCGGTGCGCTCGCCGCCGGCACGTACTTCAACGGCGACGCCGAGGAAGAGTGCGAGATCCGAGAGATCGCGGCGGAGTTGTACGAGCGCGCGGACTGGGACTGGGCACTCAACGGCGGAGATACCGTGTCCATGGGCTGGAAACCCGAACGCGGCTTCCTGCGTTATCGCTGGGAAGGGTACAACGAGGGATTGATCCTCTACGTGCTCGCCCTCGGCTCGCCAACGCACCCGATCCCAGCGCGCAGCTACGGCGCGCAGACGAAAACCTATCGCTGGAAGAAGATTTACGGGTACGAGCACCTCTACGCCGGCCCGCTCTTCATCCATCAGCTCTCGCACATGTGGCTCGACTTCCGGGGAATTCAGGACGAGTACATGCGCGGCAAGGGGATCGACTACTTCGAGAACAGCCGCCGTGCCACCTACGTCCAGCGGCAGTACGCGATCCACAACCCGCGGAAGTACCAGGGTTACGAGGAGAATTGCTGGGGGATCACGGCCAGCGACGGTCCCGGTCCCGCGTCGCGGCGCATCGACGGAGTCCGCCGCCGGTTCTTCGACTACAAGGCGCGAGGCGTTCCCTTCGGCCCTGACGATGGCACGATCGCGCCGTGGGCCGCGATCGCGTCGCTGCCGTTCGCGCCGGAGATCGTCCTCCCGGCCGTACAGCACTTCAACGAACGATATCCCGAGATGCTCAGTGAATACGGATTCAAATGCAGCTTCAATCCGACGTTTGCGGCGGCGCGGCCCGGGGAAGGAGGGTGGATATCGAAGGGGTACTACGGCCTCGACCAGGGCCCGATCGTGATGATGATCGAGAACCATCGCTCGGGATTTTTCTGGGAGTTGATGAGGAGATGTCCCGCCATCACCAATGGCCTGCGCAGCGCAGGATTCGCCGGTGGATGGCTGTAGCCTTCAACGGCCGCCCTTGTCGGGACCGTATCGACCTTGCACGATGGTGCGGCGGGCTGGTGGCGATTTTTTCGCGCTTCGCACGTCGGATAGAGAGCTGGCTCCATTCCCGGAACCAAGGCACGCGCGTCCGTCTTTATTTAAGGGACAGGAGCGACCAAATAACTACAACTCAGGTTCAGATGGATGCTCCTTAGACTCAGATCGAAGACCGCATGCCAGCCGTTCGGCTTCCTTGCAGTTTTTATAGTAGCATCGATCATCTCATCTCCCGCGGCAGCGCAGACTACTGCCAACGTATCTGGTGTCGTACGCGAGCGAGGTGGGAATCCTCTGCCTGGCGCCTCCAGTCTGGTCGACGGCTCATTCAGTGGGGTGACGACCGATAGCGCCGGGCGGTTCGCAGTCAGCTTGCCGCCTTCAGGATCGGTCGAGCTCACATTCAGTCACCCTGGGTATGAGGATGCGCGTATCCTCGTTCCGCCTACTGGCCCGGGGCGGGTCCGAAGCGAATCCGTCTCCCTTATTCCTCTGATCACGCTGACAGCGGTGAGCGTCACCGCCGAGCGTCCCCGACCACTCCTGAATACAAAGGATGCGGCGACTGGCGGAGCGGTCGAGAGGCGCGAGCTCGCAAATCTTCCAACTGATGCGCGCAATCCGCTCGCTCTCGCATTCACGGTGCCTGGGGTGTCCCAGGCAACTGGTTTTTTCGGCGACGCCGCGCCCCTTTCGATTAATGCCGAAAACTCTCTCTACACCCAGTACACCGTCGACGGGCTCGACAACAACGAGGGATATCTCGGTGGTCCACGCGTCGAATTTCCGCTATCCGGGATTGAGCGATTCAGTGTGCTCGCGAATACGTATCCCGCCGAATGGGGACGAAGCGCCAACGGCGTTGTGAATCTCGAGACGCGTGCCGGTTCCGACCGCTGGCGGGGCGAAAGCTTTTTTTACATCCGTCCCGGAATCCCTCTCGATGCGAAGCCGAAGTACGCGCCGTCGGGAGTAGATCCGAAGGGATTTCGCCGCCGGCAATTTGGAGGGACCTTGGGCGGTCCGCTCCTCAAGGACAACACGTTCTGGTTCGGCACCGCCGAATATACCAGCGAGCAGGAAGATCGAATCGGTTCAACCGCGCGAACCAGATTTCTCGGAACCGAACTTCGACACACGCTGAAGATCTTTACTCGCCTCGATCACGGGTGGACGCCGAATCAGACAACGACTTTTCGTCTCGCTGGGAGCGACGTGAGTCGAGAAGGGCGGGGCGGCGGTACAATCGTGCCGGAAGCCGACATCACGACGAAGCGGGTCGGAACACTCGCTTCAATAATCCACCGGAGCGCGTTACGCGATGGACGCGGGAGCAACTCGGCATCGCTTCAGCTGGGTACCTTTCACTGGTACTTCCCACCGAGCAAGAGCGATTTCAACACGCCTCAGGTAACCGTGCTCGCCCGTGATTCTGTCACGACGGAAGCCGTGGTGGGCTCGAGCAATTTTGCCTTCGACGAGCGTGAGACGCAGCTGCAATTTCGGGATGTGCTGGAGTCCCGTCTCGGACGCGCACACACATTCCGGGCGGGTGTAGATCTGACTCGGGGCATGTTCCGGCTTTTCGCGGCTAGCACGAACCCCACTGGCGCCTATTCGGTGATCGACGAAGGAAACATAAATTCGTCGGGTCCATTTCTATCCATTCGCGACATTCCATCCGACGTGCGAGTCTTGAGCTACAGCATAGATGCAGCGCCACAGCATGTGAATCGGTCCCAGACGCTCTACGGTGCCTTCGTGGAAGACGAGTTGCGCCTCACACCTTCCCTATCCGCGACCCTTGGGTTGCGTTGGGATTATGACGACATCACCTCTCGTGGGGAAAGCAAAGCGGACCTGACGAACGTCCAGCCGCGTTTGGCGGCGAACTGGCTGGCGGGCACTAACACCGTCGTGCGCGTCGGCGCTGGGTTGTACAGCGGAAAATTGCCATACGCAGTGTATTCGGATGCCATTCAATTCGGCCCGACCGGCAACGCCGTCGTCACCCTTCAAGGCGCAACGTACCCGCCTCCCGCTTTTCTCCAGGGGCCTTCGCCATCCTCGCTCGCTGGCAGACGCAACACATTTCCCCCGCAGGAGGAGCGCAGACTCTTCGCTCTCGGACTGAAGCAGCCCCGAAGCGCACAGGCTACTCTGGGGTTCAGCCACGAATTCGCAGAAGCCTGGGCGATTTCGGTCGACGGTGTATGGATGCATACCCGGCATTTGCCGCGATCCTGGGATCTGAATCCTGATACGAAGCCGATCGGGCCGGCCGACACCGTCAATCTTCCGACGGATGCCGGCGATCCGTACCGTCCAGTCAAACCAGTCGCGGGCAGCTTCCGCCGCCTGACGACTACTGATTCGGGTGGTGAGAGCTGCTATATCGGGCTGTACACAATTTTCAGTCGCAAGATATCCGACTCGTGGACCATGGAAGCGACGTGGGTCTGGTCGCGCCAGCGCAATAACACCGAAGACATCAATTTCAACGCATCACAAGCGAACGATTATGGCGCCGAGTGGGCCGACGGAATCAATGACCGCCGCCACAAGGTGACTATTCGCGGCTCCCACACATTTTCGAAATCGCTCACGTTGAGCAGCATTGCCGATTTCCAGACGGGGACGCCGATAAACCGGGTGGCGAACTTTCGGGATCTCGATGGTTCCGGTGCCGTATTTGGGAATGGTTTCGTGGGCAACTACGATCGTTTTTACGGAGTCGCGCGAAACACGGAACGACTCCCAAGCGCGCTGCAGCTGGCCATGTCTGCTCAATTCCGTGTGCCCCTTGGAGCGCGCGGGCTCGACCTGAGAGCGGACGTCTTCAATCTGCTCAACTCGACGGTCGTTTCAGGATTCGCCAACGGAATTCCAGGTGGAGGACCTCGAACTCAGGTTGGTCGTCCCGGAGATCCCGTCGTCTATAGCGCGGCAGCACCGCCCCGACAGATACAGCTTTCCGCCCAATACGCATTTTGAAAAGAGCCGGAATCGCGATCTCCGGCTGCGCTCTCTTGCTGAGCGCGTGCAACCGCGACCGGACAGAAATCGCAGACCGCGCCGCGATCGCTCGCCTTCCGTGGGAGAACGTTGTGCGGCTCGCTAGAGGGAGCTCCGTCACGTGGCGAATGTGGCGAGGGGACCCGTCAATTAACGCGTACGTGGATCACTGGGTCTCCCCGCGGTTGGCGCGCGACTACGGGATTTCGTTGCGCGCGGTCGAAGGACAGGGGCCGGAAATCGTCAACCAGCTTGTTGTCGAGCGGCAAGCGCGCGCGCGTGGGGTCGCGGATCTCGTCTGGATCAACGGCGAAACATTTCACAATCTGCGCGGGGCCGGCCTTCTCTGGGGACCGTGGGCCGATCGGCTCCCCAATGCCGCCGCTCTCGACAGCACCTCGCCGGTCGTCATGCATGACTTCGAAGAGCCCCTCGATGGGTGGGAATCCCCGTGGGGCAGAGTGCAATTCGCTTTTATCTACGACACTGTGCGAACGCGGGATCCACCGCACTCGTTCGCGGAGCTGAAAGTCTGGATCAAAAAACACCCCGGCCGCTTTACGCACGACCAACAGTTCACTGGAGTCGCGTTTCTGACCGCCCTTATGTACAGTCTCTCTGGCGGTGTAGGAAAGTTCGAAGGCGGGTTCCGGCCGGTTCTCTACAAGTCAGCCAGCGCGCGCGTATTTGGCTGGCTCGAGGATGTGGTGCCCGATTTTTGGCGAGAGGGGCGAGACTATCCGTTG
>JBBQFZ010000129.1:0-5890 GCA_038322455.1 Gemmatimonadales bacterium
AGGCCTGAGGGTCGATTCCCATCACGGACACTTCGACAAAGATGACGCGTCGTCCCGCGAGGTCATCGACCTCGTAAATGGAAGTGGAGCGCAGGTTCTCCTTGTCGGATTCGGAATGCCGGTGCAGGAGCGCTGGATCGCGCGATATCGCGCCGACCTAAAGCCGCTCGTTGTCTTTTCGGTTGGGGCATTGTTGGACTATGCGGCCGGCAACGTCGTGCGTGGACCGCGTTGGCTCACGCAGCGCGGATTCGAGTGGCTGACGAGACTCGTCATCGAGCCGAGAAGGCTCTGGAAGCGTTACCTGGTCGGACTTCCCCAATTCGGACTGCTCGTCCTCCGCCAACGACTGTCTGCCCGCCCGCAACTTTCCGCGGGAAATCGATGAGGGTTGGACGTGGCTTGGCCGCACTACTTTTTCTATGCGTGTACTCGGCCTCACGACTGGGCGCGGAGATGGCCCCGATTCCGCAGGTACCGGTCGTCCCCGCAACGCCCAAGAGCGATACCGCCGCGTCAAAGGCTGACACTCTGCCTTCGACGATCGACACCGCGCACCAAGCGTCGGTGGACAGTGCTACAAAGCCGGCGGCGACTACCTCAGAAATAATGGCGCCGGACGACGCCGCGCCCATCGTGTGGCTGCTCGACGATTACCCGCTCACCCGCGCCCGACTCGCGGAGCTCCGCGGAGCAAGCCGCCCATACTCGATCCTCAGATCAACAAGCTCATTGCTATGGTCTGGACCTCCGCACCCTGATGGATTCCGGCCGCTCCCACCGCAGATGCGAATCGTGACGAACAGCGCGATTCCTTACTCGGCCAACAACGGCGGACTGTGGGGAAGTCACGGGTCGAACGTGCGCATCATTGGAGGCGCGGCATTCAGGCTCGGGTTGCTGCGCGTCATCATCGCGCCCGAGTTCACGGGCAGCGGGAACGATTCGCTTCCCACCAGAAATGAGGGAATAATTCCCTCTCCGCCTATCCCCCCCAACCGCAGCCGCTTCTCATACCCGTGGTATGCAAACGGCCCGTACTCGCTGGACATGCCACTTCGCTTCGGCGATACGCTGCGGCGCAAGTTGCGTCCTGGACAGTCGTCCGTCCTTGCCGACTTTGGTCGAGTCACGTTCGGTTTCAGCACTGAAAACGAGTGGTGGGGACCCGGGATAGACAACGCGCTCATTCTCAGCAACAACGCACCCGGTTTTCCGCACTTACTCCTTCGCAGCTCGCATCCGCTCGCAACGAGAGTGGGTGAGGTTGAGTTCCGTTGGCTGGTCGGCGGGCTAACCGAGTCCCCATTTTTCGACACGGATCCCAGCAACAACACGCGGTCCCTGGCCTCTGCGGTGGCGGTGATTCGCCCGCGTGGCCTCAGGAATCTCTCCGTTGGAGTGGCGCGGAGTGTCGTTGGCACGTCAACTGGTTGGGGCGAGATTCCATTTCGATGGCTGGATGTCTTGCGCAATACGGGACACCCCAACGACGGCGCGCCGTACGATTCGACACTGAGCCCCGGCGGTCGCGACCAGCTTTACTCGGTTTTCGGCCGGTGGGTACTACCGGCCTCGGGGGCGGAGATCTACGGAGAGTGGGGAAGGCTGGACTTTCCGCGAAACCTGCGCGATCTGCTCGTACAACCGAATCGCGGCCAGGCATACACACTCGGCCTACAGTGGACGCGGCAAGCATTTACTCCTACTGGTTTTGTTCACTTGCGGCTGGAGAACACTTCTCTCGAGCAGAGCCTGGCGCAAAAGGATCGCTTCGCGGGAGTGTGGTACACCAGCCGGCGCGTTCTACAGGGATTTACGAATGAAGGCCAGGTGCTCGGGGCCGCAGTGGGGCCCGGGTCATCCGGTCAGCTCGCCGAAGCGAATTATTTCTCCGGACGCGGATTTTTCGGTCTCGAGTTTGGGCGGATGAGATACAATGAGGACGTTCACCAGGCCTCGCCGATCCTCGAGTATCTGCGATGGTGCTCGCACGATATTGGACTCCAGTGGGGCGTGCACGGTGGCTTCAGCTCGCGGGTAGGCACGTTCTCGGTGCGGTCTGTTTACCAGGACCGACTCAACGCGTACTTCCAGAGCGGTCACGGCTGTCCGCGAAGCGAGGCGATGGTCGATATCCGCAACCGCAATCTGACGCTGACATTTTCGCCGTTGGCCAGATAGCGGTTCGAGGCACCTGGTTAGGTGCCCTGGAGCGAATCAAAGAAACCCGCCAAAGTCCCGCGTATGAACGCGGCGCCACTCTTCGGTCGGCCCCGCATCACTTCCCAGAGTGCCCGCGCCGGCTTGGTTACGGCGAGGTATCCAATGCCGGCCGCGCGCCGCCACCCGCTGTAGTTGCGACGCATCGCGTATCCCCTGTTTCGGTTGAACCAGTAGATCACCTGCGGGGAGCGTATTTCCCGCCCGAGACTGCTGCTCACGCGGTGAAACGCTCTTGCCTTCGGAACGTAGACGAGTGGGAACCCCGCCTTTTCCACTCTGAGAGAGTAGTCGGCGTCCTCGCAGTAGCAGGGGGAGTAGCATTCCGGAATCAGACCCACCTTCTCGAGGACCCGACGCGCGATGAGCATCGTGCACCCGCAAATGAATTCGGTCGTGCGTGGACGACCATCGGCGGGAACGTCGAGATAATGCTCTGCCACCGCGCGCAGTGGGTTGAACCGGCCTCCAGCATACCATACGGTGCGCTGATCCCACTCGTAAATCGTTCCAGTTGCGAGTCCGACGTCGGGAATGTCTTCGATGCCCGCCGCGAGGTCGGGGAAATAAGACCGTGAAACCGCGGCGTCGTTATTGAGAAGAAGCACGAACGGCGCGGTCAAGTGGTCGCGAGCGTAACGAAGACCGGTGTTGCACGACACCGCGAAACCGGCATTTGCTTTCGACGCGACGATCGTCAGCCACGCTTGCGAATTGGCGCGCTGCCCGAGTTGCGCCGGATCTACAACTTCGTGGGCAACTCCTGTCCGCGCCGCCCAGGCTGCCATTGTGCCGACGGCGTCCTCGGTCGAAGCGTCGTCTACGAGAATCACCCGGTTCGGGCGTCCCATGGCTTCACGCAGTGACTCCAAACACGCAATGGCGTCATCCGCGTGATTGAAGCTCGGGATCACGATGGCCCAGCGAGTCGTGTCGAAATCAGCCGCGGTCAACGACGAGCGCATGGCCTTCTCACTCGAGCGACGGAGTCACGACGAGTAATTTCTGTCGCTGATACGCACTGACCGCGGCGCCCGCGAGCAAAAAGAAATTGTACGCCAGAAAAACGGAATTGAACGGCGACGAGCTGGTCCCGTTGAGCGCGATACCGAGGTTCGTAAGAAACACCGTGGATGCAACAACCCGGGTTTCTCTGCTCGGGCTGGTCTTGAACAATCGCCACGACAGAAACCCGAGTGTGAAGATGACAGCCAGGTACCCCAGTAGTCCAAGCGCACCGAGATCGACCGCGTAACCGAGGAACATGTTATCGGCGGTGATGGCGGCGCGTCCAAACCGAGCCGCGACTTGATCGCTCGAGCCCAGCCCGTGACCCCAGGGCATCGCGAAAAAGGCCACCACTCCGCGCCGCCAGTCGAACACGTGCGAGTAGCTGCTGGCGGTTTGAAATGTGATGGAAGCCCACACAAAGGAACCCAGCCCGGGAACCAGCACCATCGCCGCGAGAACCACCGCCAGTGCAGTCAGGATCGTCCCGACAATCCGGCTCGGCCGCCTCGCAATCAGGAAATAAACGAGCACCTGCAACGTGCACACGATGATGGTCATGCGCGTGATGGTTACGAGCAGGCCGAGCCAGACCGCGATGTAACCGGCGATTGCCCAGAGCCTGGGTCGACGCGCCGGGTCGAAGACCCAGCTGGTTGCGGCGGGAATGAAAAGCAGAAAGGGAAGCGCGAAGGCCTGTCCACCGAGGAACACCGATCCAGCTCGCCTCACCGGGACCCTGCCGAGCATGCTCCAGTAGTTCGAAGGCAGTCCAAAATCATTGCCGGCCGTTGAGGCGGTCATGCCAAGGAAGTCGTTCACGTATGCCGCGACGCCCAGGGCGATCAGCATGTGCGGCGAAACGAAAATGCGCTCGATGATTCCAATCAACGAGACTACGACAGCAACGCGAAATAAATGCCTGACGTAAGTCGAGCGCTCGCCGATCTCGGGCACGCCGCGCCCGACGTAGTACAGCAGCATGAAGAAAACGGAGCTTCGAAACCCGAAGAGTGCGACCTTTCCCGGAATTTCCGCGCCGAAGAATGGATTCTCGACGAGCGCGAACAGCATTGCCAATGCGATCATGCCCGTGATTGCGAAATCAGGGGCGACGAGAGTGGCACCCGGCCCGCGTGACAGGATCGATCGAAGAGCTACAGTCGCGAACAGCGCAGCCGCGACAGCCTCCTTCCATGATGCCATGAGCATCGTCGCCTGCATGCCAGTACGGAGCACCCCGAAGAAGTACGCGATCGTGAGTGCGTGGAACGGCAGTACCCAGAGCAGAAGCACAATGGGAAGCGCGACCAGCGGGGCCAGGTGGTGCGGCCTGTCTCGGATGGCGGTCGAAGTCAAGTTTAGCGGCTCAAGAGCTTGGAGGTCGGCACGGGCGGAGTGGCCTCCGCAACCGCGCTAGCCGTTTACCCGGCGCGCCCGGGTGCGCTTAAAAACATTCCGGATGTCGCGCCTGACAGCTCGAAACGTGCTCGACAAATGGGTGGAGGATCGCGGGTTTCTTGCGCGCCAATCAGCGAGAACAGCGGCGGTACCCGCCATGATGAGACCAAGAAAGAGTCCCGTCGCCAGCGCACTCAGGAGGAGGGTCGGATAGTCGGGCCACTCGGGCTTTCGCGGCGCGATGGCCGTGTCGACTACGCTGATCCGGGCCGCATCGTTTACCTCATCGAGCAAAGTCGATTCGTATTGCCGCTGCAGCTGAAGGTAAAGCTCCGAGGCGCCATCAACCTCGCGTTGCAGATGCTGTTCGTCGAACACAAGGGAAGGGGCCGAGCGCCAGGATCGGTTTTGCTCATTGAACTGTCGAAGGTGGTCCTCGGCGGCGTTGAGGTCCGCTTTCGCGTTCGCTACCCTGCCTTCCAGAAAAACTCGCTTCGAGCGTACGCGTGAGACCCGCTGTTCCTTGTTGAAGTTGGTTACAAGGTCGATCGTGCGGTTCGCGATCGCTGCACTCAGGTCCGGCCACTGCGTATCGACCTCTACCCAGACGAGGTTGGTGTTGATGTCGTACCCTCCCGTTATCGCTTTTGAGATCTTTTTGATGCCCTTCTCCAATTTCCGTTGCGGATCTGAGCCGCGGAAACGGAGTATGTCAATCAGGCGAGCGCTGTCGCGCGCGGTCGCGCCTCGCGGATCGCGGAATTTCGATTGAAGCAGGCGAGTGAGCAGCTCACGGCTCTGAATGAGCTGCATGTAGAAATTCGGCGACTCGGATGGGTCCGCTCCCGAGCTCACTCCGAGCTGGGTAGCAAGACCGGCGAGGGGTCCGACGGCAGCCGCGGCAAGGCCGGCCGGAAGACGTGATCCGCTCGAGCTATTGGCGACAAACGAGACCTGCGTTCGATACACCGGAGGAATGACGAGGACTGCGAGAACCGCGGCTACGAGCGTCAACCCCATTACCCGCGCTACGATACGCCACCGCACGAGCGTCTCGGCCAGCCACTCGGACACGGTCAGGTGATCCGACGCATCGATCGGCTCGCCCGATATCTCGAGTTCCTTCCGCACTGTGGCCACGATGGTCCTTTCGGTGAGCCGTTTGTCGAATGAAGATAGCGGAGTGGGCCCTGCAGGACTCGAACCTGCGACCGTCGGATTATGAGTCCGCTGCTCTAACCGACTGAGCTAAGGGCCC
>JBBQFZ010000130.1:0-5877 GCA_038322455.1 Gemmatimonadales bacterium
GGCTACTGGATCAGTTCCGGGAAATGCAGAAGATGATGAAGAAAATGGCGGGAGGGGGGCGGATGGGGATGCCATCCATGCCGGGGGGGTTCGGGATGAGGTGAAGTGAGGGGGACCGAGGGCTCCGACCAACGGCATCGACAATCGCGGACTGATTGAGGATTGCTGACGGTCCTCGCTCCTCAATCAGTCCGCGTTTATCAATGCAGTTGGTTAAAGCCCTCGGTTCTGTTAGCTTTCCCCTCCAGTTTCACCGGGTGCGGGCCGGATATTCCGGCTACGCGAGGAGCCCGGCTTCTAGAGGGTAAGACCCTCTCACCAGACACCCTCAAGGGAGCAGCAAAGATGGTAAAGATTCGCCTCCGCCGAGTTGGGCGGAAAAACGCCCCGTTCTATCGCATTCTCGTTGCCGACTCGCAGAGCCCACGCGATGGGAAATTCATCGAGATCATCGGCCAGTACGCTCCCAGAAAGAGTGAAGGCTCGCTCAACGTCGACGAGGCGCGGGCGAACTACTGGCTCGGCGTCGGCGCGCAGCCAACCGACACCGTCCGCTCCCTTCTTCGGCGCGCAGGGATCCTCAAGCGCCGCCACGAGCAGAGACTCGGCATCGAGCTCAAGACCAAAGCCGTTCCGGTCAGCGAGAAGACGGACGAAGCAGCTTCGACCAGCGCCTAAGGGCGCAGTCGCAAAATGACTGAGCCCGAATACGCGATTGTCGGGCTGATTCGCAAAGCACAGGGGATTCGCGGCGAAGTGGTCGTCGAGCCCCTCACCAACAAGCCGGACGTGGTCTTTGCGTCCGGCAGTCGTGTTTTAGCGGGCACATCCAGCGGCGATCTCGCGGTAGCGCAGGGCGTCCGCGGCGAGAAAGAAATCCCCACTCTCACCGTCGTCGGCACGAAGCCGTTCAAGAAAGGGTTGATCGTGCAGTTCGAGGAGCTGGCCGATCGGGACAGCGCCGAGCTGTGGCGCGGACGATACCTCCTCGCGCCGTTCAGTGAGCTTCCGCCGCTCGAGGGTGACGAGGTGTACCTCCACGACCTGATCGGAATGAAGGTCGTGAGCGCGCAGGGCGAGGAGATCGGGGCGGTGACGACGTTCTACGAGCTGCCGCAGGGGATCATGCTCGACATCGCTACACCGCGCGGAAGCGTCCTCATTCCGTACCGCCCCGAGGTGATCGTCCGGACGGATGTCGAGGCACGGACGATCGTCATCGACGACAAGCTCGGCTTCCTCGACGACATTTCGCCGTCGGCGGAGTAATAGCGTGCCGCTCAGAATCAACGTCGTCACGATCTTTCCCGAGTTCTTTACCGGCCCTCTCGGCCTCAGCATCCCTTCCCGCGCGGCAGCGGCGGGCAGCGTGCAATACAACATTATCGATCTGCGCGATTTCACCCACGACAAGCACCGCACGGTCGACGACGCGCCCTACGGTGGTGGACCGGGAATGGTGATGAAGCCGCAGCCGTTTTTCGAGGCCGTGGAATCACTGAGCACCAGACCGCCCATCGTGCTTCTTTCCCCCCGAGGCCGCGTTTTTTCGCACGCGGACGCCGAGCGCTATGCGGGGGGCGAAGAGCTCACGCTCCTCTGTGGTCACTACAAGGACATCGATCAGCGCGTAGCCGACCATCTCGCGACAGAGGAAATCTCGCTCGGCGACTTCGTCCTGAGTGGAGGTGAGGCGGCGGCTCTGGCCATCGTGGACGCCACGGTTCGCCTGCTTCCCGGCGCTATGTCCGACATGGATAGCGCGCGCAGCGATTCATTTTTCGGGCGGGGACTCAGTGCGCCGAGTTACACGAGGCCGCCGGAGTTTCGTGGTTACGCGGTGCCGGAAGTCTTGCTCTCCGGAGACCACGCAAAGATTGCGAAATGGCGCGACGCCGAGGGACAGCGTCTGACTCAGGGGCGTAATCCGGGCACCACGTCCGATCGTTGATGCGGGGAACAGCAGCAAGCTGGCATTACCCGCCCCGCGGGTTTACTTTTCGGGGCTTCCCAAGAACTTCCTAAACACGTCTTTACCAGGCTGTTGACTCCAGCCCCGAGCGTCATATGCATCCCTTCATCGAAACCCAGAAAGAGTGGCTCCGCGACAACATTCCCCCATTCAGAGCGGGGGACACCCTTCGCGTCAACGTACGCGTCCGCGAAGGCGACAAGGAAAGACTCCAGGCTTTTGAGGGTGTTTGCATCGCCAAGCGCGGCGCGGGCGTCAGCGCGACGTTCACGGTCCGCAAGATCTCGAACGGCGTCGGCGTCGAGCGCATTTTCCCGATCCATAGCCCGATGATCTCCGAGATCACGGTCGTCCGCCGCGGCCGCGTTCGCCGCGCCAAGCTGTACTACCTCCGCCACCTCACCGGAAAGGCCACCCGTATCAGGGAGCGGAAAGCCAAGGTGCTGGTTCCGGGTAGCGACGCGCCTAACGAGGCGGGAGTCGAGGCGTAGCAATCCCGCTGGCGCCGCGAAGTGAAACGGCGTAAGCGCTGGACGACCATCGAGCGCGATCTTCGCGCCGCCAAAGGCCCGCTTCTCGCGGGCGTAGATGAGGTAGGACGGGGCCCCATCGCGGGCCCCGTCGTCGCATGCGCCGTGATAATGCCCGCAGAATTGCGCGCAATCTCCGGTGTCGACGACTCCAAGCGACTGACCCATCCACAGCGCGTAAGGCTCGCCGTCAAAATCAGGGAGCGCGCCGTCGCATTTGCGCTCGGCGCCGCTTCAGTACGCGAGATCGAGCGACTCAATATCTACCAAGCCAGCGCGCTGGCGATGCACCGGGCGTTGCGTCGCCTGAAGGTCGCGCCCGACCACGTCGTGATCGATGGCCGATCGATGCGAACGCTTCCGATCCCCCACACCGCAGTCATTCACGGGGATGCGCGCTGCTTCAGCATCGCGTGCGCGTCGATTCTCGCCAAAGTCACGCGCGACCTCCTCATGACCCGGCTCGCTCAGCGCTATCCGCACTATATTTGGGACCACAACGCGGGGTATACCACGCGCGAGCACGTCGCCGGGCTGACATCGCACGGCATCACACCGCACCACCGCAAAAGCTTCTGCAGAATCAGCGATCTGATTCTCGAGATTCAGCATCAGACCGAGCTCGAAGATCGTGAGCAGCGCGCGCTCGACGACTTCGGAATGCCGGACGAAGACGACTTCGATGATATGATCGGCGGCGAGATCTTGTTGAATTCCGGCGAGCGGGAGCTGGAAGAGCGCATCTAAGCGCGCCGCACTGGCGCCGGACACGAGGAACGAGAGTGGCGGAACCGCTTGTTGGACTGATAATGGGCTCCAAGTCCGACTGGGACACCATGCAGCACGCCGCCAATCTCCTCGAAGCGCTGGGTATTCCGCACGAGACCAAAATCGTATCCGCCCACCGAACGCCCGACCTCCTGTTCGAGTACGCGCAATCGGCGGAGTCGCGAGGCATCCAGGTGATAATCGCTGGCGCCGGCGGAGCGGCCCACTTGCCTGGTATGGCCGCTGCCAAAACGACGATCCCTGTGCTCGGCGTTCCCGTGGAGTCGAAGGCGCTTCAGGGTATAGATTCGCTTCTTTCCATAGTGCAGATGCCAGCCGGCGTTCCGGTAGGCACTCTCGCGATTGGAAAACCGGGCGCAATCAACGCTGCGCTGCTCGCCGCCTCGATCGTCGCGCTCAGTCATCCCGACGTTCGAGAGAGGGTTCGCGCCTTTCGCGCGGAGCAGACCAACGCCGTGCTCGCACAGCCGGATCCGGCAACCACAGGGTGAGAGTCGGGGTGCTCGGTGGCGGGCAGCTCGGTCGAATGCTCGCCCTCTCCGGCTACCAGCTCGGCGTCGAGTTCCGGTTTTTCGATCCGCATTCCGGCGCTCCAGTGGGACAGATCGGTGAGCTAGTCGCGGCGGAGTACAGTGATCGACCGGCGCTCGAGCAGTTTCTCAAAGACGTGGACGTGGTGACGTACGAATTCGAGAGCATCCCGCTGTCGACCGTGAGATTCGTTTCCGAAAGGGTGAAAGTGTTCCCCCCGGTGGAAGCGCTCGAGGCCGCCCAGGACCGGTTATACGAGAAGAGGCTTTTCGAGGGTCTGGGGATTCCAACTCCGCCCTTCGCGCCTGTCGACGGTCTCGACGACCTCCATCGCGCGGTGTTGGAGATCGGTCTCCCGTGCGTTCTCAAAACCCGCAGACTGGGCTACGACGGCAAAGGGCAGGCTGTGATACGGAACGAATCCCAGATCGAGCCCGCCTGGGAACAGCTCGGGCGCGCGCAGCTTCTTCTCGAGAAATACGTGGCGTTCCAGCACGAGCGGTCGGTGATTGGAGTGCGCAATGCTCGAGGAATAACCGCTTTCTATCCGCCGATCGAGAACGTGCATCACGAGGGAATCCTCCGAAAGTCTACCGCGCCCGCGCCGAGCTGTAGTTCGGAAGCTAGCGCGCTCGCAATCGACTACTGTCGTCGAATTATGGCGAAGCTGAGCTACGTCGGTGTCATGGCGCTGGAGCTGTTCTCCGTCGACGGCGTCTTGCTCGCCAACGAGATGGCACCGCGGGTCCACAATTCGGGGCACTGGACGATCGAGGGCGCGGAAACGAGCCAGTTCGAAAATCACCTTCGCGCGGTGCTCTCACTGCCACTCGGTACGACGGCTTTGCGAGGATCGTCAGTGATGCTCAACATCATCGGGCATATCCCCGCCCGCGAGAGGGTACTGGCCGTAGAGGGGGCGCATCTTCATCTCTATGGGAAAGCGCCCACCGAGAAGCGAAAGGTTGGGCACGTGACACTGGTCGGACCCTCGGCGGAGGGGCTGGAGAAGGGCACAATCGCCCTGGAGGCGCTGCTGGAGGGGCCGCGACCCAAAGTATGAGGTGGGTTCAAACTATGGGCTTCCAGCGGCTGTCATATCTGCAGCCACAGGAAAAGCTCTTTGCCCCGCATTCAAACCTTTGAGCCGTCCGAGTTATCCAATCTTGCAACAAAGCCCGGACAACGATCCAATGAATGCGGCCTCGAACGCGGTGCCCGTAGCAATGGGTGATTCGGCAGACGTGAACCTGGCCGCGGCCGGAGATCGGCAGGCGTTCGAGCGCGTGTACCGGACGCACGCCAACAGGGTGTACTCGCTCTGCACGCGGATGTGCGGAAGCAGGACGAAAGGGGAAGAGCTCACTCAGGATGTATTCGTAAGAACCTGGGAAAAGCTGCCGCAGTTCAGGGGTGAGAGCGCTTTTTCGACTTGGCTGCACCGACTGGCTGTGAACGTGGTTCTGAATGCGAGAAAAATCGAGGGCAAACAGGCCTCGAGAACGGAAGAGAGCGACGAAAGCGAGGATCGGTGGGATGTTGTTGCACGAGCTCCGATGCACATCGAAAGGATGGATCTGGCCGATGCGATCGCAAAGCTTCCGGCAGGGGCGCGAAAGGTTTTCGTGCTTCACGACGTCGAAGGGTTCAAGCACGAAGAGATTGCGCAACTGATGGGAATCACTTCTGGCGGCAGCAAAGCGCAGCTTCACCGAGCACGACTTCTTTTGAGAGAGGCACTGGAACGATGACCAATTCCGGCATTACCTGCGACGCGTTCGATGCCGCGCTCCCCGACTACCTCGAGGGAACGCTGGACGAATCGACGCGCGTGTCGGTCGACGGACATCTGAGAGAGTGCGTGCGTTGCACCGGTCTGGTGAGAGATCTCGAGAGCATCACGACGGAAGCAGCGGCGCTCCCCGATCTTTCGCCTTCGCGTGACCTTTGGGCCGGGATCGAGTCCCGGATCGCGGCACCGGTGATTTCCCTCGGCGCCACTCCGGCGAGGCAGAGACGGTTCGCGCCGGCCTGGCTGGGAATCGCCGCGGCTGC
>JBBQFZ010000131.1:0-5874 GCA_038322455.1 Gemmatimonadales bacterium
GTATCTCCTCTACAAGTATTTTCCGCTGGCGCGCGGGAGCGGAATTCCGCAGACGCGAGCCGCGGTATTCATTCACGACGGCCGCATTTCGCTGCGATCCGTCGTCGGGAAATTCGTCTGCTGCTCCATCTCGCTCGCCAGTGGAATTCCGCTCGGCCGCGAGGGGCCGTCGGTCTACATCGGCTCGGGGCTCGCATCCGTCATTGCGCGGCGTCTTGGCCTCAGCAAGGCTCAAGTCAAGTGGCTCGTACCTGTTGGAGGCGCTGCCGCGCTTTCCGCCGCATTCAACACTCCGATCGCCGCCGTGCTGTTCACGCTCGAAGAGATTATGGGAGATCTGCACGCGCCGGTGCTCGGCTCCGTCGTTCTCGCGTCTGCCACTGCGTGGATGGTGCTTCACCTCGTGCTCGGCGACAGCCCGTTGTTTCATGTCGCGGGATATCAGCTGGTTCGCCCGGGCGAGCTCGGCATCTATGTGGTGCTCGGCGTCGTTGGAGGTCTCGCTTCTGTAGTGTTCGTGAAGCTCCTGCTCGGTCTCCGCGCGCGATTCGCCAAGCTGCCGACGGCATCCATGTGGATTCAGCCTCTGGCCGGCGGCCTCACCGTAGGCATACTCGGCTTTTTCGTCCCGCAGGTGCTCGGAATCGGCTACGATCAGGTCGAGAGAGTGCTGAACGGCGACGTCGTTCTAAAGACGGTTCTCATTCTTGGCGCGCTGAAGATCATCTCGACGTCGGTCGCGTACGCCTCTGGCAACGCCGGCGGAATCTTCGGTCCCAGCCTTTTTATCGGAGCGATGGTGGGCGCGACGGTGGGCTCGGTGGCGCACATGATCTTCCCCGCATCGACAGCCGGTCCCGGTGCCTATGCCCTGGTGGGCATGGGCGTCGCCTTCGCGGGAATCGTCCGCACGCCGATGACTTCGGTGATCATGATCTTCGAGGTGACGCGGGACTACACGATCATCGTGCCTCTCATGATCGCGAATCTGATCGCCTATTTCATATCGCAGAAGCTCCAACCGATGGCCATCTATGAAGCGTTGGCGCATCAGGACGGACTGCACCTTCCGGCCGGAGCATTTCGCGCGCGCGAAGGGCTCTGGGTCACCGCTGCAATTCGTGAAGCCCCCGAGCCATTCACGCCCGACATGAAAGTCGACGAAGCCGAGGCGAGGATCGGCGGCAGCGATCTCGAGTCGTGGCCCGTCGCCGATGAGGATGGTCTCATTGGAATGGTCCGCGTGAGTGATATCGCCGCGGCGACAGCAGGCGACCAACGCCCGGTGACGATCGCGACCATACTGAAGAGGGCGCGCGGCACCGACGGCGACGAAAGAATTGACCAGGCGCACGTCCACGCCGATCAGCCGCTGGGACTGGCGCTCGCGCGAATGGGCGACACCGGGCACAACGTGCTGCCGGTGGTCAGTCGGGCGAACGCGCGTATTCTGCTCGGAGTTGTGACGCTCCCCGATCTGCTGAAGGCGTATGGCGTCGGACGCGCGGAGCAGATCGAAGCAGAGATGGAGCCCCAATGAGCTACACTCCTCCACAGCGCGCGGCGCTGGCACCGATGGCGACCGCATCCGAGTTCCTGGCGACACTGGGAATTATATTAGCCGCGATTGCGGTGCTGGTTCTTGTGGATTCGGGTTTGGCAAAGGTAGACGGCACCGCCACCAGACTGCACGCGACCAGCGAGTACCAGGTCGGCGAGAGTTTAATGGTGAAGGGGAATCTGCGCGACGCGATCGATCACCTCCGCACGGCGTCCACCCTCGACCGGGGCACCTCGCTCTACACCGTCGCTCTCGCGCAGGCCATCATGGCCGATGGAAGACCAACTGATGCGGAGCCGCTGCTCGTTCCACTCCTCGAGCGCGACGCGACGGATGGCGCCACGAACCTGGCGATGGCGCGCGCCCTGGCCCAGGAAGGAAGGCTCGAGGAGGCAAAGTCCTACTATCACCGCGCGATTTACGGACTTTGGGCCGGCAATGCCGAGCGAAACCGCGCGGCGGCCCGCTTCGAGCTGATCGACCTCCTCGCGCGGAACAACCAGAAACAGGAATTGCTCGCGGAGCTGCTGCCCATTCAGGATGAAGCTCGCAGCGACACAGTCATGCGCAAGAGAATCGCGCATCTATTCGTGATCGCCGGATCGCCCGCGCGCGCGGCCGCGATATTCCGGGACGTGCTGAGACACAACGCGCGTGACGCGGACGCATACGTTGGATTGGGGGACGCCGCGCTCGCCCTCGGCGACTACCCATCGGCGCGGGCGGATTTCGCCTCCGCACTCCGGTTGTCGCCCGACGACAGCGCGATCATGCTGAGGGCAAAGCTCGCCGACAGTGTGACTGCGATCGATCCGACGCAGCGAGGACTGGCGCTGGACGAGCAGGCTCGCCGAAGCAGAAATCTCCTGACGATGACGATCGCGTCCGCGCGCAAATGCCTCGGCACCGATGCGCCCCAGGTGGCGGCCGCGCTGGATTCGGTTACGCATGGTCTGGTCGCATCCAGTGGCGCGCGGAGCCAGGCCATCGAGGAGAATCTCGCGCTCGCAGGCCAGCTATGGCAGATGCGCAGCACCAAGTGCTCCGCGATCGTACCCCACGACGAGGAAGCGCTATCGCTGGTCCAGGATCGAGTCGCGCGGTAGCTAGCGCCGCAGTGCGTTCGCTATCGCTTTCTCCGCGAGCGGCGCCATCACCCTGTAGCCCGCCTCCGTAGGATGCACGCCGTCGTTCGCGAGGCTTGGTGGAAGACCCTGTTTCGCGTCAGCCATCGCCGAGTGATAATCGAGGTAGACTTCACCGGTTCGCGCGGCGTAAGCCTTCATCCATTTGTTGAGCGCGACGATCTTTGACGCGGGCTCGAGCCCCGGGCGCCAGGGGTAGTCGTAGACAGGAAGTACCGAGGACAGCACGACACGAATCCCGTGCGCCTTGGCGATCTCCGTCATCGCCTCGAAGTTTTTTTCTATCATCTCGAGGCTGGACGGCCCCGTGTTGCCCGCGATGTCGTTCGTCCCGGCAAGGATCACGACGACCTTCGGCTTGAGCGCGACCACGTCCTGATGGAAGCGGACGAGCATCTGTGGCGTGGTCTGGCCGGAGATTCCGCGTCCGATGTACGGCTTGCCCGGAAACATCGCCGGGAAGAAGTGCGCCCAGCCTTCTGTGATCGAGTTTCCATAGAACACCACGCGATTTTCGTGTGCCGACGGAGCGGGCAGACTCGCGTTCGCGTCGCGATACTTCGCGAGGTTCGGCCAGTCGTTGGCCATGGCCGAGTCGATGGTGGCTTGCCTCACTCTTGGATCGGGTGACGTGACTTGCGCCCCAACGGCCAGCGAGCGCGCGGAGAGAAGGATAAAAACCACGCATAGGTATCGCATGCCGCAAATCATGTAGGCGTCGCGGACGGAGCGCCAGATTAGAGCATCATGCGGCTACCGGTCAGCCCAGATCGTTGCAAGGCGATTTAAAACTTCCGGCAAGTCCGGCATGGATTCGAGCACATCTGACACTGGATCTGCACCCAGCCGATCCATTCGACCCAGGGCGGTCTTGATGGTAAAGTCCCTGGGATCGAGCGAAGAGCTCACCTCATCCCACACGAGCGGCATCGAAACCGTCGCCCCGGGCAGCGGGCGCACGCTGAACGGCGCGACGATCGTCTGCCCATGGCGATTCTGCAGATAGTCGAGATAGACTTTGTCGCCGCGCTTCGTCACGTGTCGCGTTATCGTCGCAATGTCGCTGAGCTCGCGGAGCACCACGCGCGCGAGCAGCTCTCCCAACATTCTGGACTGCTCGTAAGTGCACTGCCGCCCGAGCGGCAGCAGAATGTGCAAGCCGGTCTTTCCCGTCGTCTTGACGTAGCTCGGCATCCCAACCGACTCGCACACGCGGCGCAGCACCTCGGCGCAGCGAATCACGTCGGAGAACGGCGCTTCCTTCGGATCGAGATCGATCACGCACCAATCGGGGAGCTCGAGCGACCCATCCCGGCTCGCCCAGATGTGCAGAGGTATCGAACCCATGTTGGCGAGGTAGAGCAGCTCCTCCTCGCCGTCGCAGATGAAGTAGCGGATCTCGCGCTGCGTGTCCTCGCTCCAGATGGGGACGGTGCGCATCCAGTCAGGCGCGAATACGGGAGCGTCCTTTTGATAGAACGACTTTCCATCGATGCCGTCGGGAAATCTCGTCAGCACCACCGGCCGATTCGCGAGATAGGGAAGCATCCACTTCGAGGCCGCCCGGTAGTAATCAATGAGATCCCCTTTGGTGTACTTGTCAGCGGGCCAATAGATCTTTTTGAGATTCGTGAAGGCGGTGCTCTTCTGCGTCGGAGCTTTCGGCGGGGGCGACGGCGGCGCATCCGAGCTCGCGCCGCCTTCGTCCTCACCCGAAGTGATTTCCGGCGTCCCGTTGAGCTCCGCCGAAACCCATCCCTGTCGCTCGCACTCGTGCGCGCGCTTGTCGTACCGCAGCCGCACGAACGCCGCGTGCCGCAGTACTCCGTCGGGCGTCCACTCGCGATATTTCACCTCACAGACGTGAACGGGATCCACCCACGTCGTGGTCTTCGTATCGGGAATCGCTGACGCCTTGAGCGGCTCCGCTCCCGGAGTCGGCGCGGGACCGGCGCAGCCCGGATCCTTGCGCACGATCGGATCGAGTAGTGACTTGAGCTCCTTCAATAGATCGTCATCGAAGCCGGTTCCCACGCGCCCGGCGTACACGAGCGTTCCGTTCACCAGATCGGCAAGCTGGAGAGCGCCCATGTGGGAGCGACTGCCCTTGGGCGCCGTGAACCCCGCGATCACGAAGTCGCCCGTCTTCTCGGCCTTGATCTTGAGCCAGAGCTTCGACCGTCCACCCGTGTATACCGAATCCGATTTCTTGGCGACGATTCCCTCCAGGCCCATCGCCGTCACCTGCGCGAGAA
Source organism: Gemmatimonadales bacterium (assembly GCA_038322455.1). GTDB lineage: Bacteria > Gemmatimonadota > Gemmatimonadetes > Gemmatimonadales > Gemmatimonadaceae > UBA4720. Next base: position 4,962 of record JBBQFZ010000131.1, read on the forward strand.
ACGCCTCGCCTTCGGTCTCGATGTGATCGAGCCACCGGAGCGCGCCGAGTTTCGGCACGGCCTCCATCAGGAATCGCTTTCGGTCGAGCAATGGCAGAGGCCGCAGGTCGAACCCTTCGAATGCGAGTAGATCGAAAGCGTAGAAAGTCGATGGGAGCTCGACCGCCGCACTCCTGATCTCAATCGCCGAGCTGAGGCGTCCGCGTTTCTGGAGACGCGAGAAGCTGGGAATCCCCTTCTCATCCGAGACCACGACTTCACCATCTATGATGACGTCGTCGTACGGCAGCGCCTTCACCGCGCGCGCGATCTCGGGGAATACTCCAGTGTAGTCGTTGCCATTTCGAGTGAGCAGGAGTGCCTCACCCTTTGATTTGCTGGCGATCAGCCGGTAGCCATCCAGCTTCAGCTCGAACAGCCAGCCTTCGCGCGTGAATGCGACGTCGGACGTCTCGCAATGCGTGGGCTCCACCTTCTTCGCATCCACATGCGCGCGCAACGCGGAGCTTTGCTCGAGAGCCCTTTTGATTGCAGCGCCCGGACCGTCGCCCGCCATGATCTCCTCGACGGTGAGTCCCGAGAGAACCGACTGTTCGGGAAACTGGTCGCCGGGAGACTGGACGTACGAGTCGCGCTCCTTGATCAGGAGCCATTCCTTGTCCGACTTCTTGATCTTCACGAGCGTCCACTTTCCGTGGAGCTTGTAGCCCTTCAGCTCGAATAGGAGTTTTCCTTTCTCGAGACCCTCGCGCCAATCCTCCAGCGCGACCCACTCGCCGCGATCCCACACGATCACGCCGCCGGCGCCGTAGTTCCCGGCCGGAATTATTCCCTCGAAATCGCCGTACTCGAGCGGATGATCCTCCACTCTGACAGCGAGGCGCTTGTCGTTCTGGTCGTATGAAGGTCCCTT
>JBBQFZ010000132.1:0-5852 GCA_038322455.1 Gemmatimonadales bacterium
GTTGCGCTTCTCGCGATTGCCATTCTGCTCCTTCGCCGCGAGCTCGATGGCGTCGGCCTTGACGGCCTCCTCACAAGCATCCGCCGCTACGACGCGTCGCGCGTTTTGCTCGCCCTGGCCCTTACGGCTGGGAGCTTCCTCACGCTCGGAGTGTTCGAGTTTCTTGCGCTCAGATACGTCGGCAAGCGTGCGGAGCGGATCATACCTCGTCGGACGGCCTTCGCGACTTCTTTCGTCGCGCATGCGTACAGCCAATCCGTCGGCCTGGCGATCCTCACCGGCACCGCCGTTCGTTTGAGATCGTACTCGAGGTACGGTCTGGACGCGCTTGATATCGCTCGCCTGAGCGTGCTCGTAACCGCCACCGTGACACTTGGACTTCTGACCACTGGTGGTGTCGCATTTCTCATGACGCCAGGGCGCATTACCCTGATGGGTACGTCACTCTCGCTAGTCCCGCTGGGCATTCTCCTGCTCATTCCCATCGTGTGCTACCTGGCCTGGGGCGCATTCGGCAGCGAGGACTTTCACGGTCGGGGAAGATGGCGCATCCGACGCCCCATACTCAGTGTCGCGCTCCAGCAGATTGGCATCTCGTCACTCGATTGGGCGCTCGCCGGAACAGTATTCTTTGTTCTCGTGTCCCGCTCGCTGCAGATCTCCTACGGCGAGCTTCTTACTATCTACCTGGTTGCGCAAACCGCCGCGGTGCTGAGCCACGTTCCTGGGGGCGTTGGCGTGTTCGAGGCCGTCGTGATGGGACTGTTTGCCGTACATGCCGATGAGCGCATAGCCGCTCCCGCAATTGCGGCTTCTGTCGCAGCGTCACTGCTGGTCTACAGGATTGTCTATTACCTGGTGCCGCTCTTTGCGGCAATCGCGCTCTCAACGGTGGCCGAAGTGATTCGGTCGCGGGCGAAGAGACGCGAATTGCACCCCTCGGCTGCGCCGGCAGCAGCATCAAGTCCAATGGCGACCGATGCGATCTGAAGCCACCCGATCTGACACAAGCCCGCGGCCCAAATGACCCGAGGCACGAAGCACAAGCAGGCAACCACCCACGCGGTGCGCTATCGCGACACGACTTCGCATCGGGACAAGGTCGAATGGCTGATCGACAATTGTCGCGCCTACGAGTCGCTTCTACACGCCGTGCGCAATTCGCACGAGTCGATCAGGATCTCTCAGCTTGCGTTCGATGCGGATTGCCTCACGCACAGCGCGGTGGGCGCCGACTCCAGTGTTTTCGTCGCGCCAGAGGGCGCGCTTCTCCTCGACGCAATTCTCGAAGCCTCGAGCGCCAATCACGTGAAGGTCGAGATCCTTCTCAATTCGACACTCCTGCTCGATACCGCGACCCTCCTGCGCCGATCCATCGCCAAGCGCGGACGCGACGCATCACGGGTCGAGGTGCGGGGCCTCAGTCGCTTTCCACAGCTTCTCCACGCCAAGATGGTCATCGTCGACGAAAAGAGGGCGTTCCTGATAGGATCGCCCTTCGTCAACGGATACTGGGACGACTCGTCGCACGCGCCTGTCGACCGACGCCGGCCTCGACGAGAGCTGGGTGGAAGACCGCTTCACGACGTCTCGACCGCCGTCGAAGGACAGGTGGTTCATGAGCTCGCCGCGGTGTTCACGAATCTTTGGAATGCGGCCCATCACGACCTTGCCGGATCTAACCCCATCCCTGTCCCGCGATCGCCTTCCCGAGCGCCAGACTCGTGCATCCAGGTCGTCACAACACTTCCGTCCCGCTTTCGTGGCGGCAGCGACGAGGGATCGGTTGGAATACTCGAGGCATTGCTGGATGGGATCGGACGGGCGGAACATCTCATCTACATCGAGCACCAGTATCTCAGCTCGCGGCCCGTCGTAGCCGCGTTGCGCGACGCGCTGGAGCGACACCCCGATCTGGAGATCATCTTGGTTCTGAATCAGAACCCGGATGTCACGGCCTACCGCGGCTGGCAGAACGCACGCCTCATGGAGTCGGGAATGCTTCGGCACCCCCGAGTCGGCTTGTACACGCTCTGGAGCGCGGCCGAAGGACGAAGCGATGCGGGCATCATGTTGAATCAGGTCTTCGTCCACAGCAAAGTTGTGGTCGTCGACAATCATTGGGCGATGGTTGGAAGCGCGAATCTGGACGGCGTATCTCTCGATTCATACGGGAGCGATTTCTCGTCCCGCTTGCTGGGGCGGATCTTCAGAGACGTGCGAAACGCCGACGTCGCGCTGGTAGTTCGCGATGGCGCACGCGGAAGCGCGGGCTCCGGGAGCGCAGGCGAGTTGCGCTCCCGCCTATGGCGTGAACACCTTGGCCCAACCGCTCGCGCCGGTGCAGCCCGACCCGAGTCAGGATGGGTCGCGCTCTGGCAGCAGATCGCGCGGGAAAATGTCGTGATGCTCAACGACTCTGTGCGGGAGCCACCCGCGGCCTGCACCTTCATTCTTCCGTACAGTATGAAATCAACTCCGCGGACTCAACTGAAGGACGTGGGAATTTCGGCGACAGTCGATCTGCGGTACGAGCCCGGCTGGCTCGAGGTTCATTGGAGCCCGGCCTGGGTGCGGAACATGTTCCTATGACCTCCCTCACTTCCGGCGTCCCAGAACATTCCGCCGAGTCAGCCGTGGGATTGAAGGAACGGCACGCTGAAGCCGATAGGGAGTTCCGGCAATTCGTCCAGGATCCGCTCTTTCCGTGTCTTGGCGCAAAGAGCGTGTTGCGTCTCGACAGCTACACCCTCCGGGTCTACGGCGCGCTCGGCAGTGAAGCCGGGACGGCGCGATTTGCGGGCGATCTCGAGAAGTTCAGCGCTGACGTCGCTGGCGACGGCAAGGGATTCAAAGCCTTCGTCGCCGTTTTTCCCGATTCATTGCCCGATAGCGAGACCGAGTTCGAGCGCGCGCTCTGGCGGCAGCTGCAGCTTCTTCACGACGCCGACCGCGACGGTGAAGTCTGGGCTTCCAACGCCAGCTCCGACGCGACCGATCCGCATTTCTCTTTCAGCTTCGGCGGCGAGGCGTATTTTGTGGTTGGCCTGCACCCCGGAAGCTCGAGAATTGCGCGTCGCTTTCGCTGGCCGGCGCTGGTATTCAATCCACACGCGCAGTTCATGCGGCTGAGGGCGGAGGGGCGCTTCGACGGTCTGCGCTCAGCTATACGCGTTCGTGACACCGCGCTTCAGGGAGACACGAATCCCAACCTCGCGGATTTCGGGGAGCAGTCCGAGGCCCGGCAGTACTCGGGGCGAAAAACCGAGACCGACTGGAAGTGCCCATTTCATCGGAAGTCGCCTTGAACCCCGTCGCGCGATTTCACCTCGAGCCGCAGACTGGTATCGGCTTCGAGGTGCGTCGCGGACAGCTGCTGAAGATCATTGACCCGCGCGGGGAGCAGGTCGCGGATCTCACTTCCTTCTCGGGGCGCGAGCGCACGGAGTGGCTCTCGTCCGGTCGCACGATCGATTACGCAAACACCATCTACGTTACGACGGGTCACGTGCTCTACTCGAACCGCAGCAGGCCGATGTGGACGATCGTCGAGGACAGCGTTGGACGCCACGATTTTCTGCTTACGCCGTGCAGCCCGGAGACGTTCGAGATCATCTACAAGACCGGGGGACACCACCCAAGCTGTTTCGAGAATCTCTCTCTCGCCCTCGCGCCCCATTCGATCTCTCCCGATTCGATTCCGACGACACTGAATGTTTTCATGAATGTCGAGATCACGCCTGCCGGAGAGCTCTGCATACGTGCTCCGCGCTCGCGCGCGGGGGACTCACTGGTGCTTCGCGCGGAGATGGACATGATAGTGGGCGTTACTGCGTGTTCCGCGGAGCTCTCCAACAACGGCAGCTTCAAGCCGATTGATATAGAGTTGTACGATCCGGTGGATTGACGCTTTCGATCCGGGATTTCTCATAGCGGGCCCGCAGCTCGCGCAGGGGAGTTGCGGCGTGCCGAAGTATGGTGCCGCGATACGGGACTCCACCGAGTGCGATTCGCGCGAACAGCGCGAGCCAGCTGCAGATGGCGCGTTCCGCGACCCAGACCGGAGCAAACAAAGAGCCCGTGAATGGAAAAATTCGTCTTCCGCCAGCCCGCCACCTGCCGAGCTCGGCGACAATTATGATAGCGATCACCGCGACCGCCAGGGCGTACCATCTGCCTGCGAGCGCGAGTGTCACCGTGAGCGGAAGGACGGCAAGCTGCGTTATCAAGCGCGCGGGGCGCGCCATCTCGTCGTATGCCTGTCGAATCCGCTGCGACCAGAAATGCCGCGCGGTCGAAGGTCTGCGGAGGACGTACGCGCCGAGGAGGACACGTTCTTTTCCGCCCGCCGCAACGACGGTGCGGACCAGCTCGAGGTTCTCGAAGAGCGCGCGTCCGTCGTAGCCGCCGGTCGCGCGCAGATAGGAGAGCTTCACACCGATCGTACCTGGCCAGTCGCCACCGGTCATGCGATTGAGGAGCATGCGCCCGGTGTCCCAGCGCGCGTGCCAGGGAATGGGCTCGAAGTAGTTCTGTGGTCGCACGACGTCGGCATCATCGAGTGCGCGAATGATCTGGGCGAGTGATTGCTCGTCGTAGCGAACATCGTCGTCCGCCACGATGACCGATTCACTTCGCGCAACGCGCAGCCCGGTAAGGACGTTGCCGACCTTGCCCATTGGTGTGAGGAGATCGGCTGCGGGACGGATGTGGGTTGCGAAACTTCCCCATGACGCATGGTTCACGCTGAATGCGTCATCCGGAGAGGCGTCGACGATGATGACGTCCAGGACCCGCGAAGCGAGCCACCGGAGATAGCCGCTAAATTCGGGAGTCGTGAGCGGAGTCGAAGACTTGAGGGGCAGCACGTAAGAGATGCCCGCCACGGGCGTTTCATTCATTTGGGTCCATGAGGGCAACACGTATGCCGGACGCACAGCGCCAAGTTGAGCCTGGTGTTAGGAGCACGCAACGGGCTCCTCTTCTCGGCGACATCCCACCTGAGACGCTGCGCTCGGAGCTTCACCGAATGGCGGACTGGGTGGCGGACTATCGGGAGTCGATCGGGGATCGCGCAATAACTCCCGACGTCTTGCCGGGTGAGGTGGCCGCCCAACTCGATCTGGCGAAGTGGGAAAATCCCGAGCCCCTCGAGCGCATCCTACGCGATCTCGACGAAGTGGTGATGCCGGGGATCGTGCACTGGGCGCACCCCGAGTTTCTCGGATATTTCGGCAGCACGAGCAACGCCCCGGCATTGTTGGGCGAGATAGCGGCCGCCGCGCTGAACGTGAGCGCGATGACATGGCGCACGTCGCCCGCCGCCACCGAGATGGAAACCGTTGTGCTGCGGTGGATTCAGCAGCTCGTTGGGATTCCGTCCGGCTTCACGGGGATCGTCTATGACACCGCGTCTGTAGCCACGCTACACGCGCTCACCGCGGCAAGAGAAGTGAGCGGTCCGGATATTCGCTCCCGCGGCCTGGCGGGCCGGCGGGACCTGCCGACCTATCGCGTCTATGCATCCGAAGAAGCGCACAGCTCGGTTGCAAAGGCGGCGATCGTGCTGGGAATTGGCGAAGCGAATGTGGTGCGGATACGCACGGACGCGGAGTTCAGATTGGATGCGGGAGCACTCGAACAGGCGATGGATGCGGACGCGAAGCTCGGATACCGCCCCCTCGCCGTCGTGGCCACTATAGGTACGACGTCGTGCGCGAGTGTCGATCCCGTTTCATCGATCGGCACGCTGTGCGAGGATCGAGGCGTGTGGCTGCACGTCGACGCGGCGTACGGCGGCGCGATCGGTGCTCTTCCCGAAGGACGCTGGGCTATGGACGGCGTCGAGCGGG
>JBBQFZ010000133.1:0-5787 GCA_038322455.1 Gemmatimonadales bacterium
CCGGCATTTCTTGCCGCCGCCGCACTGATGGGCGGTGGTGTATGGCTTCACGCGTCAGAGCGTCATGTGCATGAGCACTCTCATCACGCGGCGGCGCACGACCATGCGCACGTGCACGACGACCACCATCAACATGCGCACGGGCCTGATGACCCGGCTATTACCGATCCCGCACCGCACCGTCACTGGCACCAACATGCGCCGCTCGTGCACACGCATGTGCATTATCCGGACATCCACCATCGGCACGGCCACGAAGAGCCGTAGCAGTCGGTTGGGCGACGACCACCGTATCATTCCATTATGAACCTCGCCGTCAATCCGCCGGTCCAGCCAATGCTCGCAAAACGAGTGAGCGAGCTTCCACCTGGCGAAGGATGGTTTTTCGAGCCGAAGTGGGACGGGTTCCGTACGCTCATCTTCCGCGATGGCGACGAGGTCTTCATTCAGAGCCGGGACGAGAAGCCACTCAACAGATATTTTCCGGAGCTGATCGAGCCACTGAAAGCGCACCTCCCCAAGCGATGCGTCCTCGACGGGGAGATCGTCATCGCTGGTAAGGAAGGCCTTGAGTTCGAGACGCTCCAGATGCGGCTGCATCCCGCTGAGTCGCGGGTGAAGAAGCTGTCGTTGGAGATACCGGCGTCGGTGGTGTTCTTCGATCTGCTTTGCGAGGGGAGCACGAGTCTGTGCGAATTGCCCTTCGGCGAGCGACGCGCACGACTCGAAGCGGTGCTGGCGAAGGCGAAGCCTCCGTTTCACCTGACGCCGGCCACGCGCGATCGAAGCATCGCCGCCGACTGGTTTCGCCGCTTCGAGGGCGCTGGCCTCGACGGCGTCGTCGCGAAAGCCGAGGATGGGACGTATCAGCCGAACAAGCGTGTCATGCTCAAGGTCAAGCACGAACGCGATTGCGACTGCGTCGTGGCCGGATTCCGCTGGCACAAGACGGGCGGCAAAACCAGGGTCGGCTCGCTGCTTCTCGGGCTTTACGACGACACGGGGAGTCTCGACCATGTCGGCGTCTGCGCGAGTTTCACTGACGTAAAGCGACAGGAGCTGGTGACGTTTCTCGCGCCGTATCGCGAGGATGCGCTCGAGGGACATCCGTGGCGAGCCTGGGCCGTGGGTGAGCCGGACGACGCGGACGGCGAGCCGCATCGCCGGCCCGGCGCGCAGAGTCGTTGGAGCGCGGGGAAGGATCTATCCTGGGAGCCGCTGCGTCCGGAGCTCGTCGTCGAAGTCGCATACGACCACATGCAGGGCAGCCGCTTTCGGCACACCGCGCAGTTTCGCCGCTGGCGCGATGACAAGCGTCCGCGCGATTGCACGTTCGACCAGCTGGAAGTCGTCGCGCCGCAGGAGCTGATGGAGATCTTCACACCATCTCGCTAGCGGTCGCCGACTCGGGCGATCACCTTTGCGCGTACAATGCGCGCCCTTAAAGCCCATCGTCTGTTGTTCGCGCTCGTCGCGGGAATGTCCTGCGGGCATCTCACCGATCCGCCGCTGCCCGTGGACGCGCTGGTTTTCAATCCGCCGGCTGTGTACGCGAAATGGTGGGCGATGGTGCAGTCGTGCTCCGGGCTCAATGGATCGCAAGCGAGCATTCACTGGTATTCGACCCTCAGCGAGCTGCACGACCCGAATGACAACGACGCCGCCATCGCAGGGTACTGGTCACTCGCGGGCAATCGTGTCGTTCTCCAGACGATCGACACGATTGCGGGCGCCGTCGTCCGCCATGAGATGCTGCACGCGCTGACGCGTGTAGAGGGCCACCCACGATCGGCATTTCTTCAGGCGTGCGGTGGTGTCGTCTTCTGCGGGCAGGAATGCGTCCGCAATGCCGGTCCTCCTGCTCCGCCGCCGCTCGGCACGCCTACGGTTGCTCCTTCCGTGCTGGAGGTTACGAGCACCGTGTCACCGGCGGCGCCGAGCTCATTGATCGATGGAGGGTTGGCGACGTTTACGATCTCGGTTCACAACCCATTTACGCATCCGGTGATTGTCTCACTTCCGGGTGGATCCGGGAGCGTGCCCGTCAGCTACGGCTACTCGATGCGCGAGAGTGCCGGCGGCGGCGTGACATCCGGAGATCGGGCCTTCGACACGGGTGTCACGTATTTCGCGCCGGGCGAGACGAAGCGCGACGTGGTCGACTTCTTCGTCATCCCACCCGATTTTCCGTCATACGTGGGCCCACCGGGCCTGGGCGCGAGTGGAATCGCACTCCCGCCGGGGACGTATTCGTTTCAAGGCGATTTCGCTGGAAAATCCGCTTCGCCATTGACCGTAGTCTTGACTCGGTAGCGTTTACTCCGCACGGAACGGTCATAGCGCAGTTGTCCGACATCTAACTTCTGTGCCTCTGATATCTCGCATCGCGTGCTTTGCAGTTGACGCTCCGACCGACCGCGCTTCAGCCAGCGCATCTGGTAACTTTGCCTTCGTCCGGCGCGTAGTGTGTCTATCTAAGGAGCTCTAATGACTCAACCCTCCAAATTCTGGCGGGTAGCTGCCGCGCTCTTTGTAATCATCAACGTAGCAGGCGCTGGGTACGCCGTCACGATGGGTGAACGGCCCCACGCTCTCCTGCACGTCGCGCTTCTCGTCGTCGGGTTCATCGGATGGCAGTTCGGACCATGGGCTCGACGGCAGAGTCCGGTGCCGGCGCAGCTGCCCGACGCTCGACTTGACTACCTCCAGCAATCGGTGGACGCCGTCGCGCTCGAGGTCGAACGCATCGGCGAGGCGCAGCGTTTTTCCGACAAGCTCCGGGTCGAGCAAGGTGGGACTCCTCCCGTCAAAAAACCACCGGAGATCTGATGGCAACGTCGATTGCAATTCCAGTTGCCCGTAAAAACAAGGCAGACCTCACATGGCTCGGCGTAGCGCTCATCGTCTTCGCTTTTTTCTGTCACTTTTTTGCGGCGCGCGCTATCGGGGGCAGCTACGTGGCGTTCAGGGATCACATCGCAGGCTTCTTTATGATTCTCGTCGTGACGGGCGTCATCATCGCCGGTCTGGGCTGGCGGTTTTGGAAAGGGCGCGGGGACATCACGCTGTTGATCATCGGTGTGGTGCAGGCGGTGTTCGGAATTGTGATCTACATGCAGCGATTCCACGTCCACGGCTGAGTGCGTTGTCCGGTAGCGACGTGCGCCACCTGATCCTCTCGGCCGCGTTTTTCGCGTTGGCCACATGCAAGGGACAGCCGGCACGGCTCGTCGCGGGAAATGCAGACACCGTCATCGTCAACAATCGACGAGCGGTCCAACTCCCGATCAAGGTGTTCGACGGAGCGGGGCATCTTCTGCCGGATAGCGGTGTCCGCTATCGATGGATCCGGGGTTATCCGGTCTCGATATCCAGCACCGGCTCAGTAACGTGCACGCAAGCTGGCGACGCCATCGTGCGCGCGTCGCTCGGACCGGTGGTCACGGATGCCATTCTTCGCTGCAGGCCGATCCGCGAATTGCGCGCAACGCGAATGCTTAATCTCGTCGTCGGTGATTCCGCGCAGGATCTGCCCTTCGAAGCCGTGGGTCTCGATGGTCAGCCCGTCTCCCTGCTCGCGGGAAATATCACCGTTGGCGACAGCACTATCGTCACGCTCGAGGGGCAGCGCGTCCGCGGACGCGCTCCGGGAAGCACAGAGCTCACAATGCGCTTTGGAGATCGTCAGGCATTTGCGGCCGTGCACGTCTACGAGCGCGCGCTCACGCCAGAGGGGGTTCGGCCAGGACAGCATTTGGCTGTCGGCGTACGGCTGGGCGGCGGCGAGATGCGTCACTGGCGGATTCCCGCCTCAGTGGGCCTTTACTTTCTTGCAGTTCTCCCCGACAGCGACGAAGAAAGTGCCCCTCGACTGGCCGTCGTCGGCGCGAACTGCGAGGCCGCGCGCGTGGTCGCATCCGGGTACTTCTGCCTAGCGCAGCACGACGCAACGGTCACGATCTACCATCCGCAAAACGTCGACCCCGCGAAGGTTTTGCGCGGCACGCTCGCCGTCTGGCGACAGGACCCTTAAGAGCTCTTTCCGCGCGCCTCACGCCACTCGCGCGTCGGATCATCGTCGGGGTCCGGAGTCTCCTGCGGCGGCCTGATCTCCTCGGGAACGTTGCGCAGGTTGACGCGGATTCGGGTCCATGTAGAGGACCGCCCGCGCATCGCATCAACGAGAACATCATCGACGGCCAGATGAGACGCCGCATCGGCATGGCTCGCCTTCCATCGTTCCAATCCTGCGAGCGCGGCCTCTTTGTCGGTCGAATTTGCGACGATGATCAGCGGCATCTTCGATCGCGATTTTGCAGGCGCCTTTCTGGGCGTTGAGGTTTTGGCTGCAGTTTTCCTGCTCGTTGTTTTCCTTGCAGCGGACGCGTTGGTTGCTTCCCCCGGCGCCTTCCCCCGCTTGGCGCGCGATGGAGCCACGCGCGGCGCCTCGCCTTCCATCTTGCGAAAGTGCGGCGGCCAGGGCGCGTCGCCGAGCCCGCCGGCTTCGTCCCGATCGGCGAGCTCCAGCAGCTTCTCGAGCGACCCGGGCACATCATCCATGCGCGCGTTCGGATCGCCAATCGCCTTCAATCGAGCCGGCACCGTCAGCACTGTGAAGTCACCCGCTTCGCAATCCGGAATCTCCTCCCAAAGCAGCGGCGCCGAGACGCGCGCGTCGGGGAGCGGGCGTATCGAATACGCCGAACAGGTGGTCCGATCCTTGGCGTTCTGGTTGTAGTCGAGAAAGACACCGTGTCGCTCCTCCTTCCACCACTTGGACGTCGCGATCTTCGGCGCCCGCCGCTCGATCTCGCGCGACAGCGCCAGCGCGGCGCGGCGGACTTCGGTGAACGTCCAGCGCTGCTGAATGCGAACGTTGACGTGCATTCCGCGCGAGCCGCTCGTCTTCGGCCAGCCACGCAGCCCCATCTCCTCGAGCAGCGTCTTCACTTCCATCGCCACGCGACGCACGTCTTCCCATCCGACGCCCGGTCCCGGATCGAGATCGATGCGCAGCTCGTCGGGGTGATCGAGATCGGTCGCGCGTACAGCGTGCGGATGCAGCTCGATGCAGCCCAGGTTCACGATCCACGCCAGGCCCGCCGCGTCGTCCACGACCACTTCCTCGGCCGTGCGGCCCGACGGAAAAGAGAGCGTGACGGTGCGCAGCCACTCCGGACGATTGTCGGGCGCGCGCTTCTGATAGAACGGCGGCTTCTCCGCCCCATCCACGAACCGCTTGAGCATGCTCGGCCTGTCATGGATTCCCGCGACGGCGCCGTTCGCGACGGATAGATAGTACTGGACGACGTCGAGCTTCGAGAGCTTGACGTCGCGTGAGAAATAGGGCTTGGCCGGATTGGTGATTCGGACCTCGCGCCCATCGATCGAAAGAACTTCCGCCGTGTCTTTCTTTGCCATCATCGCATTGGGTCGAGACGTAACACAGATGGACGGCGTTGCCATTGCGGCTCACGTTCCGTCAGGTCCATGACTGGCTGAACTATTATTCCGTCAAAGTTTGCATCCGCTTGCACTCCGAGGACAAGCTCACTTGCTCCTACTGACATTAATCGCAATCGCCGTCGCGGGTGCCTTCTACATGTATCGGCGCGGCCAGGTGAATCACGCGCCGGCACAGCCCGCCATCAGCGACGAGCAGATCAAGCAGGCGTGGCGCAAGCTGGGCTTCTATTGCGAGGTGGACACCCAAAAGCGGCAGTGGAAGCTGACGGGATCCCGTGCTGGGCTCCTCTATTTCCCCGACCTCGTGCTTGGTTTCGTCGC
>JBBQFZ010000134.1:0-5609 GCA_038322455.1 Gemmatimonadales bacterium
GCATCCGCCGATGGCGAGCAGCGTGATTGCCAGAGACAGCCGGGCCGCGCGCAATTTTTCTATGCGACCATCGTGAGCGTCCTCACCTGCCGCCCACTTCCCCACGCGCGCGGTGCCACTCTGCATCCAGATCGCAATGGCGCTGCCCTCCACTCATCGCCTTGAGGAGCGGCCCGTTTCCCGTGTATACAGAGTTTCCCTCGGCGATCTTCATCCAGGTCCGTGCCTCGATTTCAAATTGTATTCGCGGGTACTTCTCATGGGTGCGGACGTTGCAAGCGCGGGGCCTCGAAAGATGCTGTCGGCCGCCCGACGCCGGTGGCCCGAAAGTCGCCGATAGTTGAATTTGCCTGGCCGGATGGTCGAAGAGGGCGTCTGGCACCACAACAAACGTTACGAGAGAGAGCTCCGCTTTGCGTCTCAGTCTCCCAGATGTAGCACAGCGCCGTCTACTCGCGCTGGTTCCGCTGATTCTAGTGATTCTCATCGGAGCGCTCACAGTCGAGCGCGCGCGCAGCGTGGTCGAAGAAGTGCGCGATGCCGAGAACGGCCACGAAATTCTCGAGGCATCGGGGTCGCTCCTTACTCGTGCGATAGACGCTGAAACGGGGCAGCGCGCATACCTGCTGACGGGCGATGAGACCTTCCTCGAGCCGTACCGAGGATCACGGGCGGACATAGAGAAATTGCTTGCTGCACTCAGGACTCTCGTACAGGGCGACCGTCCTCAGGAAACCCGACTCAATCAAATAGAGGCGCTGGCGAAACACCGATTCGCGTTGCTGGATACTTCCATCGCCCAGCGACGCGAGGGCAGACTCACTCTCTCCTCCAACTCCGCGTCGCAACTCCTCGGCAAGGAAAAAATGGACCAGCTGCGAGGGGGGATCGCAGGGTTCCAATCATACGAGAGGTCTCTTCTCGCCGAGCAAAGGGCCGCCGAACAGAAGGGGGTTTTCAATGTCGGGTTTCTGATTGTTGGCGCAGCGTTGATCGCGCTCCTGTTGAGCGCCCTCATCAATATCAGGTTCTCGCGCGGCCTCGAGGATCGGGATCGAGCAAACGCTGAGCTCCAGCAGGTGAATGAGGACCTTCAGCGACAGTCCGAGCAGCTCGAGATGCAGGCAGTTGAGATGGAGTCACAGGCTGCGGAGCTCGAGGCAACCAGCGAAGATCTCCGATCGACAAATGATGATCTGAGCAAGACCACACTTGCCGCGGAGCTCTCCCGCGACGAGGCCGAGAGGGCCCGCGTTCAACTCGAGCAGGTTCTGGCAAATCTTCCTGACGCCGCCAGTGTCTTCGATTCTGAATGGCGCTGGACCTACGTGAATCCCGCGGCCGCGCGCATGCTGGCGGAATTGGGTATCGATGCCGGGAGCGTGCAAGGCAGGAACGTCTGGGAGACGATGCCTCAGCTCAAGGGCACGAGGTTCGAGACCGAGGCGCTTCGGGCGCGCGAAGGAGGCGCGGTCGCCGACTACGAGGAGTACCTCCCGGACCTCGACAGGTGGGTTGAGAACAGCATAGTCCCGGCGAGGGGCGCAGTGCTTACGTTTTCGCGCGACATCACGCGCCGGAAGCGCGAGGAACAGGGAGCAAAACTCCTCAGCGAGGCGAGCCGGGTTCTCGCGTCGACACTCGAATACGAAAAAACGCTCGAGAGCGTAGCGCGCCTGGCAGTGGGCGATCTATCCGATTGGTGCGCCGTAGATCTCGTCGACGAAGCCGGGAACGTCCGTCAGGTGGTCGTGTCGCACGTCGATCCAGCCAAGATCAAGTGGGCAAAAGACCTCAACAAGCTCTATCCACCTGATTATGGTGCGCCAACCGGCGTCGGGCAGGTGATCAGAACCGGTCAGCCTGAGGTGTACCCGGATATATCCGACGAGATGCTCGCGGCCAGTACGCGCGACGCGGATCACTTGAAGATCATGCGCGCGCTCCAGTTCAGATCTGCGCTGATCGTTCCGATGATCGCACGCGGACATACACTCGGCGCGCTCACGCTCGTCAGCACCGGCAAGGGGCGTCGCTACGAGGACGCCGACGTCACCCTGGCGATGGAGCTCGCGACGAGGGCGGGAATAGCCATAGACAATGCGCAGCTCTATCGAAGCGCCCTGGCCGCGAGCGACGCGAAATCGGCGTTCCTCGCCACAATGAGCCACGAGCTGCGGACGCCGTTGAACGCGATCATCGGGTATCAGTCGCTGCTCGCGGAGGGGATCGAAGGAAAGCTCAATGAGGGACAGGTCGCCCAATTGAATCGCATTCGCGCGGGTGCCGATCACCTCCTCGGTCTGATCGACGAAGTGTTGACGTTCAGCAGAGTCGAGGCGGGGAAGGAAATCGTTCAGCGTGAGGAGGCTGATCTGAGCTCGATCGTGAAAGCGGCGATCACAATGGTTACGCCTCTTGCCGACTCCAAGGGGCTGCGTCTTCGCGCCGAAGGCGACGACGCGAGCCTTTACACGGACACTGGCAAGGTTCGGCAAATCCTTCTCAACCTGCTCTCGAACGCAGTCAAATTTACCGACGGCGGCGAGGTGGTGACCCGGTCGAGCGTCGATGGGAGAAACGTCCGGGTCTCGATCATCGACAAAGGAATCGGAATCGATCCGGAGAACCTGGAGAAGATCTTCGATCCGTTCTGGCAGGTGGAACAGCGGTCCACGCGCAAGGTCGGGGGAACCGGTCTCGGGCTCAGTGTGAGCCGAAGTCTGGCGGGGTTGATCGGGGGCGAGATCAGCGTGGAGAGCAAATACGGGGAGGGAAGCACCTTCACCCTGACGCTCCCGATTCGTCAGGGCTGACCGAAAACGGCTTCCCTATTGCGGCGTCGAAGCTGGAAGCGATGCTCGCGCCGAGTCGCGCTGTTCCGAGAGAAGGCGCGTCGTGAACCTCTGTCCCTCCGAGATCCGCTCGACCTCGAGCGCAATCGCATCAACGGCCTGATTCAACTGGCCGATCTGATGCGACAAATCGCTCGGGATCTGCTGCCCGCTGCCGCGGCGATCCATGCGTCGCCCGAAGGCCCGTGCCAATGGCAGCCCGATAATTATTGCCGCCATCGTGAGGAAAAAGGCGATGGAGATATCCACGACCTGCTGAGGAATCACGTCTCTGCCAAGGCCGGAAGGCACGCTTATTACCGAATGAGTTCCATCGCCGTTGCGGATCGTGATAACACGCGGATTATCCGGCGGCATTGGGCCCGGAGGAGCTTGGTCCACATTTGCGCCGCCACGGCCCTGTGCGTCGCCGAAGGCTGCCCGCACCTGCTGTCTGGCGTTGTCGCGAAGGGACTGAATCTCCTTCTGCGAAATAACGACCCGATTCGGATCAGGCTGCGGACCCTGTGTCGTCGCCCTTTCGAGAAAATATGTATCGGCGCTCGAGATCATCAGTTTCATTGGTGGTTCCCCTCAATCGGAAGCTTTCTCAGCAGTGTGGAATGTAAGCTTCCCGCGCATTTTTCGCCGCCTGCCCGACGGTCAACACCGGCCACAATCCTGTCGTATTAGCTTAGGCACCAAAGCCTCGCGATCCTTTGTGGATCGATTGTTCAACCTCCGTCCAGTCCAATGCGAGCCCACCCCGTTCTCATCGCTCTTGCCGGCGCCTTTCTGTGCGCGGGCTCCGCCTTCGCACAGCTGAGCGCACCACTCGACTCCGCCACTCTCAGCGGCTTCCGCTGGCGCTCAATCGGCCCCGCCGTGATGGGGGGACGCGTCACCGATGTCGAAGGCGTTCCTGGTAATCCGAAGGTGTTTTACGTCGCAACCGCGACCGGTGGAATCTGGAAGACAATCAACGCCGGAACGATGTTTTTCCCGCTGTTCGACAAGGAGCGCGTTGTCTCGATGGGTGACATCGCAATCGCTCCATCCAATCCCAATATCATCTACGCCGGAACGGGCGAGGAAGATTCGCGCAACTCGATCTCGCCCGGGGGCGGCGTGTACAAGTCGACCGACGCCGGGCTGACATGGAAGCTGATGGGACTCGGAGCGACGCAGCAGATAGGGCGAATCGTCGTCGACCCCGCAGATCCCAACATCGTCTACGTCGCGGCACTCGGCCACGTATGGAACGCGAATCCCGAGCGCGGACTGTACAAATCGGTCGACGGTGGCGCCACCTGGCAGCTCGTGAAGTTCGTAAGCGACAAGGCGGGCTTCGTCGATCTCGCGATGGATCCCAAAGATCACAACACGCTCTATGCGTCGAGCTGGGAGCGCGTGCGCGGGCCATACTTCCTCAAGAGCGGCGGCCCGGGCAGCGGCCTTTGGAAGACCAGCGACGCGGGGGCGACGTGGCGCGAGGTTCGGGGCGGGGGATTCCCGTCGACGACGAAGGGGCGCATAGGAATCGCGGTGTCACCATCGGATCCGCGGGTGGTGTACACGTGGGTCGAAGCCGACACACTCCCTCGCTCCCTCGCGAAGGGAGAGAAGCCCGACACGAGCAGGCGGCAGAAAACCAACAGCGGCATCTACCGCTCCTCGGACGGCGGCGCCACATGGACACTGACATATCGTAATGAGCCGCCCGCCGGCGGCGGCGGCGGCCTCGGTGATGCGCGGCCGTTCTACTACTCCCAGATTCGCGTCGATCCGCGGAACCCGGATCGCATCTACTGGATGTCTTCGGTCTTTCGCACGTCGGCAGACGGCGGGAAGACCGTCCAGCGCGGGGCGATCGGCGTGCACACCGACTGGCATGCCATGTGGATCGATCCTTCCGACCCCGAGCACTACATACTCGGCGACGACGGCGGAATCGCCGTCACCTATGACCGCGGCGGCACCTACGATTTCATAAATACTTTTCCGGTGGGGCAGTTCTACGCGGTGAACTACAGCATGGAGAAGCCGTACAAGGTGTGCGGCGGTCTGCAGGACAACGGCTCCTGGTGCGGGCCGTCCCGCGCGAAGAATCGCCTCGGCATTGCGAACAGCGACTGGTACAACGTCGGCGGCGGCGATGGCTTCTATGCCGCAATCGATCCAAATGATTCGAACATCGTCTACAGCGAATCCCAGGGCGGGAATGCATCGCGCCTCAACATCGCGCAGAACACGCGCACGGTGATAATGCGCGGCGGTGGTCGAGACCGAACGAGCACCTTCGAGGACTCGGTGATCATCGCGCGTGGGGACACTCTGCGGCCGGAGACGCCCGAGATAACACGCACGCTGGCGCAGGTCAGGGCTCGAGCGGCCGCGGATTCCGCGCGCGGTTACCGATTCAACTGGTCCACGCCGTTCTTTCTCTCTCCGCACGCGGCCAGCACCGTGTACCTGGGAGCAAACCGCGTCCTCAAGTCGAGCGACCGCGGCGATCATTTCTATCCCATCTCGCCTGATCTCTCGACGAAGGATTCTGCGCGCATCATCATGAGCACCCGCCTCACCGGTGGAATCACGCGCGATAATTCCGGCGCCGAGACGAACGGGACGATCACCACCGTAGCGGAGTCCCCAATCAGGCCGGGCATACTCTGGGCAGGAACCGATGACGGCAACGTGTGGCTCACGACCAATGATGGCGGGCAGTGGTCGGACCTCACCACGCGCTTTCCCGGCGTTCCCAGGAAGTCATGG
>JBBQFZ010000135.1:0-5415 GCA_038322455.1 Gemmatimonadales bacterium
CCGAGTCACCATCCTCCATCCGTGCGACCGGCGTTCCATGCTCGGTGACGACTACCGGAAGGATGAATTCTTCGGTCTTGCCCGACTCGTAAGCCTCACGTATCGCCTCGAGAGGGTCGGTGACTTTCGTGCCCTCGCCGTCGACAATCGCGCGGTACGCCAATTCGGTGCGTTCCCATCTCCGGTCGCGGTCCATGGAGTAGTAGCGTCCCGAAACGCTGGCGATCTTCGCCGGGCTGTCGATCTTTTTGATGTACTCGAGCAGCTGCTGCATGTAGCCGAGCGCCGATTTGGGCATGGTGTCGCGGCCGTCGAGAAACGCGTGGATGGAAATACGACCTACCCGCTCGCGCTTGGCGAGGTCGAGCAGCGCACGGAGGTGCTCGTCGATCGCGTGCACCCCGCCTGTTCCAATCAACCCCAACATATGCAACGTCCCGCTATTGGCCTTGACCTGGCGGCAAGCACCAACAAGCGCCGGGTTGGCGTAGAAGGTGCCATCAGAGATAGCCGTGGAGATGCGCACCAGATCCTGCATCACTACGCGTCCCGCTCCGAGATTGAGATGGCCGACTTCACTGTTGCCCATCTGACCTGAGGGAAGGCCGACGCGCAGGCCAGACGCTTCGAGGAGCGTGCGCGAGCCGCGCTGCCAAAGGGCATCCCACACGGGCGTGTTGGCGAGAGCGATTGCGTTGCCTTGAGTTTCGGAGCGGTAGCCCCATCCATCGAGAACGATGAGCGCGACTGGCCGCGCGCGCTGTTTGTTGACCATTATACAGTAATGTAATTCCACTATGACTTGGCGAGGGCGTAGAGCGACATGGATATTTTCAAACCAAAGGAGCCCGGGCCCGAGACGCGACGCGGTGCGGAAAGAGCCGGCCAAGGCGATCGACGCCGCGGCAAATGGAACGATTTCCGTCGCGCCTATCCCGGATTTGTTTTCGTGCTGGGGATCGCTCTCGCCGCGATGGTAGCGGTAGATGCCTGGCTGCTCCTCAAGCGCGTGCAGTACAATCGAGAGGTCTCCCAGTTGCGGGCGCACATGACTGACGCCGAGCGCCAGCGGACCGATGCGATCGTGGAGGCCGAGCAGAACAAGCTGCGCATCGCGATCGAGCTGGCCAAACGGCAATCGAAGTTCGACAAGCGACTGCACTTGAATGTCTCCGTAGACAGCTCGCGCATGTATCTCACGCGTGAGGGAGCGGTGTTGCGGGAGATGCCCGTTCAATTCGGGGCGGAGCGCGGCGTTTCCGATTCATCGTCCGCGCCGCCGGCCGCGACCCCGCGAGGAGAGCGCACCATCGCCGCTCTCTCGGATACGAAGATCACCCTCGACGGCGGCGCGTTCATCTTTGCGTCCCAGAGCACGAAGCTCGCGGGCGACACCAGTCAGGTGCCCCCAGGCTCGCTGCGCGTGGCGCTCGAGGACATGCAGGCTATCAAGCCGAACCTTAATGCTGGTATGAAGGTATACTTCTATTGACGACGGATGTTTTATCCCCCGCGGTAACTCTTAAGAGGTAGCGAGATGGCTGGTGGACTCTTTTCGTACGGCGGCAAGACAGTCTGGATGCTGGTCGTGGGCTTTTTCGCGGCGGCGGTTCTGAGCGTCATGCTCCTGACCAGGACCGCGGAGCTCCGCTACCAGCGCGATGTGAATCGAATGGTCTATAACGACAACCTCGGCGTCCTCAACGAGGTCAAGTCAAAGCTGGGAATGACCGGAGACAGCCTCAAGACGCTTCTCAACGAATCGCCCGCGGCCGCGGCAGATCAGCCATACATCGTGGTCAGCATGGCGGACCACCGACTCTGGTACAAGCAGGGCAAGGAAGTGCTGTACGAGGCTCCTGTGGCGACTGGCAGCGGCAAGGAGCTGGTGGGAGGAGACGCGGGACAGTGGCGTTTCGAGACGCCCCGCGGACGGCTCACAGTGAAGGCGAAGGACATGGATCCGGCGTGGGTCCCGCCCGATTGGCATTACGTCGAGCAAGCGCACAAGAAGGGCTTGGGAATCGTGCACCTCAGTCCGGGACAGTCTATCTCTACCGGTGATGGTGTCATCACCACCCAGAACGGCGAAGTCGTCAAGCGCATGAACAACGGCAGCGTGGTTTCGATGGGCGCGGGCAAAGAGGGCCACGAGATCGTCGCCGGCGGCAACATTGTCGTTCCGCCTTACGGCACCTCAGCGCGGCGCTATCTGGGAACGCTCGGCACTCGCCGTCTCGAGCTCGGGGATGGGTACGGAATTCACGGCACAGACGAGCCCGAGTCGATCGGCAAATCGGTCAGTCACGGGTGCGTCCGCATGCTCAATGAAGACATCGAGAAGCTGTACCCAATGATTGCTGTCGGCACTCCGGTCTACATCTATTAAGAAAGGGTTTTGGAGTCTGCGGGCGTAGGAGACCGGCGCCACCCGACAGGCGAAGAGCTCGAGCTACCCGACGAGCTTCCGGTTCGAAAGCGCCACACGACGAAGATCGTCTGGGGCGTCGTGGGCGCGATCGCCGCTATCGGCGCGTTCCAGTTTCTCCAGGCGGCGAGCTACACCACCTCGAAGCCCATTGGCACGTATCTCACCCGCACGGTGGTTCCCTTTGCGGAGCCGTCGGCCAGCGCTTTTGGGTTGAGCGGCGAAGTAAAGCTGGCGTTTGCGATGCCGACGCAGGAGATATCCTATCCTCTCGACGTGCACGGAGATCCAAGTGAGCTGCACTACGCCTGGATTCGCAATGGTGACACCACTCTTGCGACGACTCCGCAGCCACTCACGGGCGACAAGGTAGTAGCACCGCTTAACGCCGGCTTCTATCGCTTCGCTTTGATCAAGCGGGATCAGAAGCGCTCAATCGAGGGCCTGACCCTGGCCGTTCTCGTTCCGTTCGAGGAAAAGGAGGGCGGGATGCTTCGCGGCTACCGCATCGGGACCTATCTGGCAGAGCGGGTCCGGGGAAAGACTCCGCCACCGGAAGGGTTTCTGGAGATTACTCCGGCAGATGTAAACCTTCCCATCACCAAGCACCTTCGCGTCGGGGATTTTCTCAATCACGATCAGCAGGGAGTCTGGCCCAGCTATGCAGCGGTGAATCCGAAGCTTCTGGACAAGCTGGAGCTGGTGATTCAGGAGATCGCTCGCTGGCACGGCGACAAGGCGGTGGCTGACATCGAGATCGACGTCCATTCCGGCTTCCGCGCTCCGGAACACAACAAAAGGATCCAGCGCGCGGCGCGCGACAGCCAGCACCAGTACGGCGATGCCGCCGATGTGGCGATAGACGCCAACGGGGATGGAAAACTCACCGCCATCGACAGTCGTATGGTAGGTTTGGCGGTGGAGATCGTGGAGCTCAAGCATCCCGATCTTGTCGGTGGGCTCGGCATCTACACCAGCGGGCATTCGAACACCAACTACGTACACATTGACGTGCGCGGCCGGCGCGCCCGCTGGCGTGGCCGCTTCTAGACGATCACGGGAGACATGAGATGAATGACATTCTGCGGGAGCGGCTCGTTCGCAAGCTGGACACGCTTCCCGAGGAAAAGATCTATCAGATTCTCGACTATATCGATTTCCTCGAGTCGAAGTACGCGCCCAAGCCATCGACCGCTCCGAACCCGCTGAAGCGCTTCGCGGAAGGCGTGGAAGACACCCTTCGCGCCGGCAAAATGTCCGCGAACGTGATCGGCGGGACGATGAGCGTGATGAACAAGGCGGTCGGGGTTCTCACGGACGTGGCGAATGCTGGCAAGTCAGTTGCAACGGAGATAGTCGGAGTTGCGTCGTCGGTGACCTCGTCAAAGCCGCAGGGCTCGCAGGGGAGTGCTAATGCTCCGGCGGCGCCTGCTTCGCCGACCACGCAGACCCCGCCAACACAGCCACCGGGAGATCAGCGCAAGTGAGAGCTCAATCGGCGCGCGCGAGCGCGGCATCATCGCGAAAGAAGACCACGCAGCGCGCCCGCGCTGCCGGCGCAGCGCGTCCCGCGGCCCGGCCAGCCGAAGCTGGCTCAGCCTCTCTGAGGGGACCAGGACACGGTCCAAAGCGCACAGTCCTCACCACAATGAAGGAGCTGCCGAACTTTCTGCGGCTCATCGGCGGTCTGTTGGCTGACGCCCGCGTGCCCGCGACCGACAAGCTGCTGGTCGCCGGCGCCATCGGATACGTGCTGCTCCCGATGGACTTTGTGCCGGATTTCATCCCTTTCGTCGGCGAGATCGACGACGTCTTCCTGCTGGTGCTCGCGCTTCAGCGTCTGATTGCGAACGCGCCCCGGGCGGTCGTGCTTCAGCACTGGATGGGAGATCCGGAACAGCTTCGCTCCCTCGATCTGGAGCGAGTGCTGGTCGCGGCAGCGTTCTTCTTGCCGCGCCGGGTGCGGCGGCGGCTGAGGACGATTGGGCGGGATATCTGAAGCAGTCGCGGTTCGGTCGGCAGAGACCGGGATAGGAACCCGCATCGCCCACTTCTCTTGCGTTCTGGTAAGCTTCCCCGGGGAGGTGGCCAGTTCGCGCGTCCTAGCAAACGTGGTTCTTGTCAGTTGGCTAAACGGTTGCTGCGCCTTCGGATCGAACCCACCGACATCGCCCCCTCCAATCAGTAAACTGGGCTTCGGCGTTTCAATCTTTTCCGCTGACACACTGTCGAAGGATCCCCCAAGAACGTCTTGTACCGGCAGCAATCAAGGCGGGTTCGTTGAGTTCCTTCTACGCCAGTAGCACTACTAAGAACACGCGAGCTTGTGCTCGGCCCCGCTAACATCGGAAGCTGTAGACTCCCCCATATCCGGTGACGTAGACATTTTGGCCATCGCTGGCTAAGCTGGACGTGAACAACGCATCGCCGTTCAGGGAGTGACCCGTCAAAGCGCCATCCGTAGCGCTTCTTCGCTCCAGGTGGCCATTGGTCGCCCACACGCTGCCACCACAGAATGCGACGCCGTCCAAAGACGTGCCGGTATTCTGCCGCCAGTATACCTGGCCCGTTGCGAGCGAGATATCGTACACGTACGCGTCTGCTGATGCCACGTAGAGATGGCCTCCGTTTGCTACTGCAGATGCGATAGGACCAAACCCAGCACCTTCAGAAGCGACTCGCCAACGCTCCTGTCCTGTCGCACGATCCAGTGCGATCACAGCCCCTCCGTAGAAATCATTGACGATGAGAGCGTCGTCGACCACCAAGGGTACGTTCTGGCTGTCGTCACCCTGCCCAGGAGTCTCGAATGTTCTCTTCATCGAAAGTGAGTTGTCAAACACGAGACCCTTCACGGCGCGATCTCCGGCCAGCGCATCGCCGGTGAGCGAGACGGCACGAAGGCGCTGACCAGACAGCTGACCGCCCAGGTCGATTACGTCCGCCCGCTCACGAAGAGCACGAAGCTGGAGACCGGTGTAAAGGAG
>JBBQFZ010000136.1:0-5223 GCA_038322455.1 Gemmatimonadales bacterium
GACGGCGACGAAAGTGAGATAGCACGAATTCGTGTGTCGTCGAATTCCGGTCAGAAGATTTTCTGCCTCGACCCGTACGCCGATCTCCATCGACGTCCGGCCCACGAAGTTCACGCTCGACTTCATGATGAGTAAGTCGCCCACATAGATCGGCTCGCGGAAATCCACGCGGTCGACAGAGACGGTGACGCAGGTGAGCCGCGCGTGCCGGATCGCCGACACCGCAGCTGTAGTGTCCATCATGGACAGTACGACTCCCCCGAAAACGTGCCCCAGCACATTCGCGTGCTGAGGCATCATGAGCTGCGAGGCGTCGTGCTGGGTTTCGCCCACGGTGCGCGCCGAACCTCGCGAGGACTCGGAGCCGGGATACTGAGCTACGCCGCCCCCGGCCGGCTTGGATTTCTGCCGGCTCACGTCTGATGTCCCGGCGGCGCGCGGCTGATCGTCTTTGCGCGACGCTTGTGCGATACCTGCTGGATCCTCTCGCCGTACGCCGTCGCATCGTTGAACGCCCGCGCCAGAGCGTGCCGCGTCTGATCGTCCAGCTTCGGCTTGTCGAGCCAGAAGATCTGTACGTAGCTCGAGCCGATGAGGCCAAGCCTCCACTCACGCCCGCGCCGGTCGCGCAGCGCCAGAGTATTCGCCTTGTGCGTCGAGTCGTAGTGCGACACAACGTCGTAGCCATCGTGCCGCCATCTGCGATTCACTATGCCGCCCTCTCCAGCGCTTTCCTGAACCGTGGTGTCGCGCAGCATGTGATCGAACTCGACCGATCGTCCATTGCGAAGGTCGACCACGGCGCGGGTGGTATCGTCCCGACTGTGGTCGTCCGCGCGCTCGATCGACATGCGGTGCTCGAGCGCGACGTACGGCCCGAGCACGTTGAGGATGTCCGTCTCGCCGACAGCGCTGATGTCGATGTCGTCATCCGGATCGTCGTCCGGCCCCAGAAGCGGCGCCCGGGGATGCTGTTGGTGATACTCAGTCGAAAGCCTGACGATCGTCGTGTCGTCGAAAATGATCGTCGAATCGCCGGTGGCGAGCGCTCTCCGAAACACCCGCTCTCCACTGAACAGTGCTTTTGGGAACGATCGGTCGATCTCACTAACGAAGATCTCATAGTAGCGGCCACCCGTCCGCGCCAGGATGAGCGGAGAGCCGCGGATCCGGACGCCCGAGTTGTCGCTTCTCACCCAATAGGTCTGATCGCCGGCCGATACGAGAAACTCTGCCGTAGGTGGTGGCGGTGGCGGCAGCGTGCAGGCGGCGAGCAGGACCAGCGACAGGACTGTGGGGTATTGCATTTGGAGCGAAATATACCGGATTCAGGTAGGACGATTTCCTCTCTACCATTAGATTCCAGCGTCCCGTCTTCCCTCTATAACAACAAGAATGTCCTTTACGAAGCCCACTGCCCTCGCGTTCGCCGCGGCGGTCGTCATCGCCTGTATCGGCGCGTACTCAGCGTCCGCGGCCTCGCGGTCTGCCAGCCCGCGCGTGAAGAGCGCGTCACAAGCCGCTCGGCGCGCGAACATCGAGACCGTCGCCGGTGCCGACACGGTGCTCACCGCCCCCGCCGCGAATTCAGTAGGCAAGCACCCAACGCCGCCGGTGCTCGATTCACTGATCAGGGGCACGCTTGCCGTGCGCGGACTCTACGTCTACCGCTTCGCCGCCAACGCTCGGCGCATGAAGCACCTGATCGGAATCGCCGATTCGACGGAGATCAACGCGTTCGTGATCGACGTAAAGGATGAGTTTGGCCTGAACTACAACTCCACCGATCCGATGGTGATGAAGAACGCCGGCACGCAGGTGAAAGCCACGCGACTGGCGGAGGTCGTCGACTCGATTCGGGCGCACGGAATTCTTCCGATCGCGCGCATCGTCGTGTTCAAGGATTCGGTGACGGCACGCAACAATCCCAGCCACACCATAAGAAAGGCGGATGGCACGGCCTGGCATGACAAGAAGGGTCAGGTGTGGGTGAATCCATACGCCAACGCGATCTGGGAATACAACTTTCGCGTCGCCGACGAAGCGATCAGGATGGGCTTTGGTGAAATCCAGTTCGATTACATCAGATTCCCCGAGCCGTACAAGAGTCTGCCCCAGCAGGTTTTCCCGGAGCAGGCTGGCCGAAACAAGACGCAGGTGCTGGCCGAATTCCTGACCGCGGCTCGCACGCGTTTCGCGAAAGAAGGAGTGCGAACGACGGCCGATGTCTTCGGTCTCGTCACCTCAGTGGGCGGCGCGCTCGAGGTTGGACAGAGGTGGGAGCCGCTCTCGCAATCCGTCGACGTGATGTTGCCGATGGTTTATCCCTCGCACTATCCGCCGGGTTCGTTCCAGCTCCCCCACCCGAATGCGGATCCATACGACGTGATTCACATCGCGATCTCACGCGCCCGCGAGCGCGACGAGAAGCTGGGCATCAAGAGCGAGCACGTACGTCCATGGCTCCAGGCATTCAGCATTGGAATGCCCAAGTACGGTCCGCACGAGCTCGAGGAGCAGAAGCGCGCGGTATACGACTCCGGTTACGACGGGTGGGTGCTGTGGGAGCCGGGCTCGCGCTACGACAAATTTCTTCCGGCTCTCGAGAAGAAGTTCGTGTCTCGGAAGAAAGTGCCCCCGGTGCCAAGACCAGCGAATCGACTGGATTAGCGGTTACGCAAACCACCGCCTTCATTTCCGGGATGACCTGCGTCCACTGCGTGCGAGCTGTGTTCACAGCGCTGGCGGGCGTTCCGGGAATCAGTCGGGCTGACGTCACCATTGGCAGGGCTGTGATGGAGCACGACGGCACCGTCGCACCTGAGGACATTCGCGCTGCGATCGCGGTGGCGGGGTACACCGTTGGCGACATCAAGATCGACGGTCGCACCCTTCCGATCGCGCCGTGAAAACCCCGACGCACAATCAGCAGATTGTCGATGATGATGACAAACTGCCGCTGACCGCGCTGCTCCTGCCGGACATCCTCGTGATGCTCGAGGAGAGTCCCGACGCGATTCCGGCTGAGACCGAAGAGCTGCACGCCAACGATCTGGCGACTCTGGCAGAGGCGCTCCCGCGCGAAATGGTCGCGCCATTCCTGTCGGCGCTCCCCGTCGAACGGGCGGCGGATGTTCTCGAGTACCTCGACGAAGACCTGCGGACGGAGGTCCTCGAGACGATGACTGCGAGGCAGGCGGCCGAGCTCGTTACGGAGATGACTCCGGACGATCGCGCCGACACTCTCGAAGGTCTCGAGGAAGAAAGCGCGGAGGAGATTCTCTCAGAGATCCCCGCTGCGGAGCGTGCCGAGACGGAGAAGCTGCTCGCTTACGAGCCGGATACGGCCGGCGGTTTGATGACGACTGAGTTCGTCTCAGTCTCGGAAGACACTCCCGTCGACGAAGCCCTCGCGGCGGTGCGGCGCATCGCGAGGTCGGAGCACCGTGAGGCGATGAACACCATCTACACGACGGATGCGGCGGGACGCCTGCAGGGCGTGATGTCGTTGCGTGAGCTGCTCGCCGCGCCGGAGGGCGGGAAGGTCTCGGACATCGCGTGGGAGGAAGTGCAGATGGTCCCCCTGACCGCCGACCGCGAAGAAGTCGCGCGGCTCACGCGCGAGTACGATCTCGTAGCGGTGCCGGTCGTGGACGAGAGCGGGGTGATTCAGGGAGTTGTGACCGTCGACGACGTCATCGACGCGCTCGTCGAGGAGCACACCGAAGACGTTCAGCGTTTCGGCGGAATGGAAGCACTCGACGAGCCGTACACGCAGATCGGATTCTTTGCGATGATCAGGAAGCGCGCCCCCTGGCTCGCCGCTCTTTTTCTGAGCGAGATGCTGACCACGTCGGCGATGGGCCACTTCCAGGAAGAGCTGGCGAAGGCAGTGGTGCTCGCGCTGTTCATTCCGCTTATCATCAGCTCGGGCGGAAACTCCGGCTCTCAGGCCACCTCGCTCATCATCCGCGCCCTCGCGCTTCAGGAGCTGCGCCTCCGCGACTGGTGGAAGGTCTTGCTGCGAGAGCTGCCGAGCGGCCTGCTGCTGGGCGCGATTCTGGGGTTGATGGGCATCGCGCGAATTCTGCTCTGGCAGCACCTGGGCATCGTGACGTACCCGCATCCAAATCTGCTCGCGCTGACGATCGGCATCGCCCTGGTCGGCGTGGTCGCGTTCGGATCTCTCGCCGGCGCTATGCTCCCGTTCGTCCTGCAGCGACTTGGTTTCGATCCCGCGAGCGCATCAGCGCCTTTCGTCGCGACGCTCGTCGACGTTACCGGGTTGTCGATCTACTTCTACGTCGCGCTTTTGATTCTTCGCGGGACTCTACTTTAGCCTTCTGAGATTATTGCGCCGGTACGTCGGAGGGGTTGGGGCTCCGGCGACAACGCTCCCTCGGGCGGAGCCCCGCAATACGCTCCCTCGCTCCGCTCGGTCGCGGGTCTCCTTGGTCGGGAGCTTAAGTCGCCTGCGCCCCAACCCCTCCGACTTTCCCGACTGATATCACAGCAGGCTAGAGTCGGCGTGTGAAGAATCTGAAGCGCGCGTGCAGTAAGTCCGCGGCCCCGTCTCCGCGGACGCGCGTTGCCGAAGGGAGGCGGTGCGCTCGCTGCGGTCAAGTCGAGTCTCCGCGCGTATCGGGCACCGCGACGCCGCCTGGACTGATCTCGAGCAGAGAACATCTGCGGGAAGGTCTCGGATTTGAAAGATCTCGATTTGGGAGGGCGGTGCGGGTGTCCTCGCAGGCGACGTCCAAGGTCGCGACCGAGGAGACCCGCGACTGAGCGGAGCGAAGGAGCGTAGTTAGGGGCTCCGACCGAGCGACCGTCGTCGCCGAAGAGGACACCCGCACCGCCCGACCGCGCGAAGAACTAAAATCCGGGAGCTACCGGGCAGCGCGGACTGGCCTTCCGGCTGGAGCGAGGGCCGCGATCGCAGTGGCGCGGCCGGGGGTTTGCGCGGACATGGGAACAATGCCTTGTTCGAGCCACGCATGCTCGCCACGCAATACCTCCATCGCGTCTTTATAAAGCGCGGGATCATTCGCGCCGAATAGCTGATCAAAATGGTGCTTGATCCTCTCCCTGGCCTCGATGCAGAACGCATCCGCCAGCGTTACCGCTTCCGGTCTTCCCTGCTTCGACAACATCTGCGCTCTCGAGCACGCCGCGGACATTGCGAACAGCTCGGCGCCGATGTCCACGGCGCGGAAGAGTACC
>JBBQFZ010000137.1:0-5019 GCA_038322455.1 Gemmatimonadales bacterium
TCGTCGGATATGATGCCGGCGTTCGCGGGCGGAATGATCAGAAAGGATTTCAGATTGTCGAACGCGTGGGCGGTGAAGGCGGACTCGTCGATCGATTCCGCGGGCGTGAAGCTGCCCGCGTACTTCCTCTCGGCGGACATCATCGCGCCGAATGGCGAGGCGGTCGTTGGAACCTGGCTGACGACGAACGTTACCCAGCCTGGGCTCGTGTACTCGGTTTCGCCTCAGGCGAAGAAGTACAGCAACTGGGCGCAGGCGGGGGCCGGGGACAAATCGACAGCCGGTCTCACGATGGCGACGCCGGGCGCGAAGGAGTCGATCACGTGTGTGTTGAACAGTCGCCCGAAGACGTCGACGACGAGTATCCCGGCAAAGCCCTAGGCGCAGAACTTCGCGTAGTCACGCTCGGCTTTCACGCTGTACGCTCGCCCGTAGTCGACGAGCGGGCGCCGCCAGCTGCTGGAGCCGGCGAACGCGATGAGATCGTTGAGGGTCGCTGATCCATCGCGTCCACTACTTCGCAGCTGCGCCCAGGCGGTGAGCTTTCCCATCGTCTCGATCACGGCGCCGAGCAGGTGTGGATGCGCTTTCGCATCCTTCAAACTCAGACGGTCCGCGCTGGGCTGTAACTCGCGCAGCACGTAGCCCCCGCGTCCGACCTTCACCGAATCGGTGAGCGCGGGCGTCGCTGCCTGCATGCGACGCTGAATCGAAACCACCCGCTCGGGCTCGCACGACCAATCCGGTTGACGCTGCTTCGTGAACATCGAGAGACTCGATGGCGGCGCCTGTTTGGCGTCGAGGATGGCGGGAGTACCATTGCGATTGCCGCGCACGAGAATCGCCAATCGCTCGAGGCCCAGACTACCCAATCCGGCGACGCGACGCGCGACATCGATTATCTCGAAGAACCCGGGATCAGGCTGGGACTTGGCAAAGGCGCCGATCCAGCGAGTTGCGTCTTCTCGTTGCCGATCGGTGGCCGGCAACATGTGATGACTCTCGATGTCGAGTTGAAGCTTCCCCTTTTTCGAGACGGTGTAGGAATCGATGAGCAGCGCGCGTTTGCGCTTCCCCACCTGATGGAGGAGCGCCTTCACCATTCCGTCCGAGCTGTCTCGTTCCACCGACCCGTGTTTGCCGGCGCGCAACGCACTTTGGTACGCATCGAAAAATCGTTCGACGAGAGCGTCGCTCTGCGCGGGCGTCATCTTCAGCGATGGCGTGGCTACGAAAACCCCGGCGACGAAACGCGCCAGCTCCCAGGTCGCGCTGGCGAGAGCGCCTTCGTCGAAATCGTTGAGGTCGAAGTGGGCGACTGCGTCGTCGCCCTCAAACGAGCCGAAGTTCTCGAGGTGGAGATCGCCGCACGCCCAGACGAGCGGCGCGGCGGGGAGTGCGCTGCCCGCCGCATGAAGATCTTCCCAGAAGAGGTGCGCGGTGCCGCGAAAAAAGGAGAAGGGCGATTTCCGCATCTTCTTGTATTTCACCGCCAGCAGCTCGGGGTCGCGGCCGGCGTTGAAGCGTTCGATTCGGGCGGATACTGTCAATTGTTCCTATAGCAACTGGTCAACAACGTCGGACCTCCAACGTCTCAGCAAACCACCCACAGGAGGCTCCATGCTTACATCCTTCGCTACACTCGGCAAATTTGTCGCCGCGGCCGCTATTATGACGACTCCGACAATGATCACGCGTCTGCCGATCACGACTTCGGTGGTCATCGCGTACTTGAGGGTTGACGTAAGTCGCCGCTGGTTCCACGTTCGAGCGCATGAAGTGGATCGCAATCCTTGCAGCGCTCGTCATCTTCGCGCCGCCTGTCGCACCCCAGCAGATCACCCGTCTAGAGCGCAGTCGTGGCTTCACGATGCTCGACGACGCCAGAAACGACATCGTCAGGAACTACTTCGATTCCACTTACGGAGGTGTTGACCTCAAGGTTGTGTTCGATTCGGCACGGGCCCGCATCGAGCGCGCCGACCGTCTCGAGCAGGTCCTCGGCGCGGTCGCCCAGGCGACGCTCGCGCTGAACGACTCGCATACGGCGTTCATTCCGCCGCGGCTGACTTACAGCGCGGAGTACGGTTGGGACATGCGATTCGTCGGGGACACGTCGCGGGTTTTGAGAGTAACGCCGGGGAGCGACGCGGAAGCCAAAGGCATGCACGCGGGAGACGCCGTGCTGGCTGTCGGCGGGATCCCTCTTACTCGCCGGAATCTTTGGCAGCTTCGCTACGCGATAAACGGACTTCAACCGCGACCCGGCCTATTGGTCTCACTGCAATCTCCAAAGGGTGCACCGCGTGACGTCTATCTCGCGGCGAAGGTGAAGGAGCGCAGGCGTATCGTCGACCCCACCAACTCTTTCGATTTCATGGAGCTCATTCGCGAGGGAGAGAACGCGTGGGAGAAGGAGGCACCGCGTTTCACGGAAGTCGCCAATCGCGTAGTCGTGTCGCGTCCGCATTCATTCTACGGCTACACGTCGTGGATCGACGACATGTTGGATCGCGCGCGCAGCCGTGGTTCGCTGATTCTGGATTTGCGCGGCAATCTCGGTGGCTCCGCCAACACACTGATGCACCTGATTGGACAGTTCTATGAGAAAGACCACGTCGTGCTTACCCAGGTTGGCCGAGACAAGCGCAGCGAGGTAGTTGCGAAGGGCGCGGGGAAGGATCGATTTCAGGGCGCGGTTGTCGTGCTGGTGGATGCGGAATCCGCATCGGCTTCCGAGATCTTTGCGCGAACGATGCAACTTACGGGTCGTGGGAAAGTCATTGGCGATCGCACCGCCGGCGCGGTTCGGGAGAGCATGGGGTATCGCCATACCGTAGGGACGGCGATGATCATCCCCTATGGAATGAGCGTCACCATCGCGGACGTGGTGATGCCCGACGGGGGCAAGCTGGAGAATGCGGGCGTGATTCCCGACGAGCTGGTTCTGCCGACCGGTGAAGACATTGCCGCTGGAAATGATCCGGCATTGGCGCGCGCGCTCACTTTGCTCGGCGTTCCTTTCACGCCGAAGGAAGCCGGCGCGCTGCCGACCAAGAAATAGTCGATCGCGCGCGCCAACCGGATTACTTCGCCTTCACTTTCCTGAGCGAATAGTGACCGCTAATGTCAGCCGAGGAGCTGCCGTCGGCCGCAGCTGCACCCTTGAACGTCCCGCTGCCACTGATGCCCGCAAACTTGCCCGTCCCTCGGACGTACCTCCAGGTACCCTTGTCGGTCGAAGTGCCGTCTTTCTTCTGCTGCGACGTTCCCTCGAATCGCGCAACGGTGCTATCACCGTTGTCCATGACGCTCGTGCTGTACCCGTGAAGCTTGCCGGTCGAGCCGGTGATGTCTCCGATGGATGTGTCCACGGTGCGGCCGGGCTTGCTGCCATCGATCGCGAAAGGCGTGGTCCAGTTGCAGTTCGACCTCTGGAACACGACCATCTCCGCGCCCGTGCCACCCGCCTCTCTGACGGTCGGCTTCGCGCAGCTCAGCCTCCCCGAGAGCTTCGACTGTGCGCCCACGGTGACAGTCATTCCGCAAAGCAGTGCTGGAATCAAAATGAGCTTCCGCATAAGACCTCGGGTGAGTGGAGTTGCCCTTTCGGACATAAATCCGGACCACCCAATTCTGCATAGTCTGAGCAGGAGCGCAAGAACGCCTGGTGGCGAATGTCCGTGAACTCACTCATGTTCTCTCGTCCCGCCCTCCGGAGAGATTCATGCCCGTCAATGGCTACGCAGCCTTCGCCCCACGCGAGCGGTTGAAGCCCTACACTTTCGATTTCGGCGCGATCGGCGCAAACGAGGTCGAGATCAGCGTCAGTCACTGTGGCATCTGCCACAGCGATCTTCATCTGATCGACAACGACTGGGGCTTGAGTTCGTACCCGTTGACGCCCGGCCACGAGGCCGTCGGGGACGTAATCGCACTCGGCTCGGCGGTGAAATCGCTCAAGCCCGGAGATCGCGTCGGTGTGGGTTGGCTCGCAGGAAGCTGCATGTCGTGCGAATCGTGCGTTGAAGGCCACGAGAACACCTGCGCAGGGTGGCAGCCCACCTGCGTCGGGCGTCCCGGCGCCTTTGCGGACAGGCTGCGTGTAGATCATCGATTCGCGTTCGAGATCCCCAAAGAGATAAAATCAGACGAAGCCGGTCCGCTCATGTGCGGCGGAGCGACGATGTTCAGTCCGCTCGAGGATAACGACGTAAAGGACGGTGCGAGAGTCGGAGTCTTCAGCATCGGCGGACTCGGCCACCTCGGTGTCCAGTTCGCGCGCGCACGTGGGTGCAAAGTCACCGCGTTCTCGACGTCCGCGAGCAAGGAGGCAGAGTCGCGCGAGATGGGAGCAACGGATTTTGCTGTCACGACCGATCCTGACGCCATGGCGGCGCGGACGGGTTCATTGGATTTCCTGATGACAACAACGCCGACGGATCTGCCGTGGGACACGCTGCTCGGGCTTCTACGGCCGCGCGGCGCGCTGTGCATGCTCGGCATTCCGCCCAATCCGGTGCAGTTTCAGTCGTTCCCGCTGATCGCTGGGCACAAGAGGATCGTTGGCAGCAACACGGGCAGCGTTCGCGGAATCAAGTCGATGCTCCACACCGCGGCCAAGAAGGGAGTGAGGCCGTTGATCGAGCGTCACGCGATGGGGGATGTCAATACTGCGATCGACCGGCTGAGAAAGAATCAGGTCAGGTACCGCGCCGTCTTGGTAGCTTAGAGTAAGGCCTTCAGTGCACACGTGCGGGTAGGATTTCTTTTTGGGGCGGCCAATTTCGTGACCGTCAGGTGAGTGGTATTTTTTCGCTGTGACCCTGCCGCAAAACCCCAGCGAGAAGAGCTCCGAATTCCGGAAACTCGACGAATCGAAGATCGTCGATTCCCTCACAGCGTTGAGGGACCGCATAGCGAAGCAATTTCCGGATTCCGGTTTGGGGAGAGTGGCGGACGAATTGATCGCCGTGGCCGCCGAGGTGGCCGAGTGCGCGGAGTACCTGAGCAAGCCGA
>JBBQFZ010000138.1:0-4984 GCA_038322455.1 Gemmatimonadales bacterium
TCGGGTCGTTGTCGTAGAGCCCGTCCTCGTCCTTGACGAACACGATGCGCCGCGCGCCGAGCACCTCGGCGTGGATGAAGAGCCCGAAGTCGGAGCCGTGCGTGGGGAAGTTGCCGTCGCCCTCGGGCGGCGGCTCCCAGAAGTGATAGGGCGGGGTCGAGATCACGATCGGCAGCATCCCGCTCTCGAGATAGAGCGGCAGCTCCCAGAAGTGCTCGCGCTGCATGACGATCGAGCCGTGCTTCGCGAGGAGTGCGTTCAGGAAGACCGCGTTGCACTCCTCCATCGCGCCGACGAGCTGCGCGACGCCGCCGATCGGCAGACCGAGATCGAGCGCGACGCTCATCGTATGGCGGACGCGCGTGCCGCCGCCGACCGAGAGCACCATCTTGTGCTTCCTGCTCTCGCGCAGCGCGCGGAGCTCGTCGACGAGAGGCCGCACGGCGCCCTTGCCACGATCGAAGATCGACTGGCCGCCGATGCCGACCATGACGACGTCAGGCATGATCGCGAACTCGGAGATGGAGTCGGTCTTCGCGATGACGCGGCGGTCGACGAGCGACTCACGCATCAAGGTCGACTCGATGTGAGTGCGTCCGTCGTCCTGCACCAGCTTGCTCATTTCTGTCTATCCTTCTGTCATGGGCGGCGGCCAGATGCTCATCACATTGGCTGTCACAAAAGTGTCAGTCGGGTTCCGCCGCTGGGGCTGCGGCGGGGCGCGTTTCTGGGGGCGTGACCGGTGGCACCGGCGAGCGTGTGAGCGCGCGGATGAGAGGGGTGCTGACGAAGCCCGAGAGTACCCCGAATGTCGTATGAATGAGGAGCCCCGGGACGAGAAACGCCCACGCCAGCGCAGGCGGCGACATCATGAGCGTGATCGTGAAAATGGTCGCGAATCGCCCGAGGCCCATCAGTCCACCCACCAGCGACCACGCGATCACGCCGGGCGACCGCGACCCGTGGAGACGCAGCACCAGCGGCACGAAGAGGTCGCAGACGAGCCCCGGTGCGACGTGCTTCAGGATCTCGAAGATGCCGTAGCGCCCGTCGCCGAGGAGAAAGGCAACGGTGCCCATCACGAGGCCGGTGAGGGTCGCGCCGAAGCGCGTGCGCGTGCGCAGCGTCGCCACCACGTAGAGCGGCGTGAGGATCACGAGCTTGTGGCCCGGCGCGAACGGAATGCTCGGGAGGATCTTCAGGGCCTTGATGCCGAGCATCGTGAGCGAGAGCCCGGCGATGATCGCGATGTCCTTCGCGGGCCGGCGATCGCGCGGCGGACGCACGACGCCGGCGAGGAGCGCGGCCTCCTGCTCCTCGTGCTCGCGCTCGTCCTCGATGTCGTCGACGTAGGCCTCGGCCCGCGCGATCTGGCGATCCATGCGCTCGACGATCGGCCCCACGTCGCCGCGGGCGATGCGCTTGAGGCCCGCCCAGAAGCCGGCCAGCACGGCGCGTCGCGTCTGCCC
This sequence comes from Gemmatimonadales bacterium, assembly GCA_038322455.1. Classification (GTDB taxonomy): domain Bacteria; phylum Gemmatimonadota; class Gemmatimonadetes; order Gemmatimonadales; family Gemmatimonadaceae; genus UBA4720. The sequence goes on from JBBQFZ010000138.1 coordinate 1,470, forward strand.
GTTGCGGCCGCCACCGCCACCACCGCCGCCGCCGCCGCCGCCGCCACCGCCACCGCCGCCGGGAATGGGACACATCGTCCTTTGTAAATCCCAGAGCAGCCCAGCCGGCACTTTTACCTTTAACGTCAACGCCGTCAATCAGATTACGGGCGACGTTGTCAAAAGCACGGCGAACCTTTCCGCCGGCTCTTGCGATACTGTGTTCGTACGTGTGCAGGCCGGCCAGCTTGCTGCGGTGGTGACCATCACTGAGTCAGTTGCCGCCAATGCAAACACGTTTCTGCAGAACGTCACCGTCGATGGCCAGGCGACGGCGACGGTAGGTGCCGGAGTCGTTGTCACGCAGAATCTGAATGCCGACAAGCTAGTGGTCTTCGTGAATGCGGCAGCCACGGTTGGGGCTTCGGTAGCTTACCACCCGAGCTCGCAGACTCCTGGCGTAGTGCACCTCTGCAAGTCGCTGGACAGTCCTCCCGGGACGTTCGACTTCACCGTGAACGCCGTCGGTGCAGTTGCGACCGATCAGGTGACGAGCAACGTGTCGCTGACGGCAGGAACGTGTAAGGTAATCTTCATTCGGACCGTGCCGCAGCTCGTTGGTGCGACTCTGACTGTGACGGAGACCATAGCTCTTGGGTCGCTGTTTGTCCTCGACAAGGTTGTCAGGGTCAATTCAAGCGGCACTGCTTTCCTGACAGGAGCTGGCGGAGTGGTCGTCACTGAGAATGCTTCGCCGAACGGCGGATCACTCCTGGTATTCGTCAACAAGAGCATCCAGGTGTTCTAGCAGCCGAACAAACAAAGTGATGGAGGAGGCCCCGCGATGTCGCGGGGCCTTTTCTTGTTGGTCACCCGGGCTTCCGTTGTTAGCCGGCGCATCGATTGAGTCGACGCCAAATCAGAACCTCGCCTTTTCCGCTATCGCAGCATCCCGCAGCGCTTCAGCCGGCTGCCTGATCGGGATGCCGCTGGACTTTCCCGTCCCCACCCGGAGCTCAGATGCCAGCTCGCCACCCGTGAGCACAGCGATCATCGTCCAGTACATCCACGTTAGGAGAATGATGACGGCACCAATGGTCCCGTACGTCTTGTTGTAGGATCCAAAGTTCGAAACGTACAAACGGAACAGCAGCGTGATGACAATCCAGAGCGCGACTGTTACTACCGCGCCCACCAGGACATGCCCGATTTTCTGTTCGACATGCGGAAGGAAGTAGAACAGAGACGCCACAAATATTACGAGAAGCGCCAGAGCAAGCGGATACTGAATGAATGCCCAGATTTGCTTGGTCGCGGCGCCAAGTCGCAGCACCCCGGCGACGACGTCGAGCATTTCCGGTCCTGCGACCATCACCATCGTCGCTGCTCCGACGATCAACACGGCAGCGACAGTGAACACCATCGAGAAGACTCGCTGCTTCCACCAGGATCTCGGATCATGGGCATCGTATGCGGTATTGAGTGCACCGCGCAGAGTGTCGACGACCCCGGACCCCGAGAACGCTGCCAGCACGATTCCGACCGAGATGAGTCCCGGCGCGTTCTGACCGAACACAACGTCCTCGACGACGTGGCGAAGCAGGAGATATGCCTCTGCGGGAAGCGTGACTGACAACCGGGTGAGCAGACGATTCACGACATCCTGCTTGTTACCGATCAGACTGAATACCGGCGCAAGAAAGAGAAGAATCGGAAAGAGCGAGAAGAAAAAACTGTACGCCGCCTGGGCCGAGAGTCCGAGGACGTTGTCCTTCAACGCTTCGGAAAAGGTCTTCCGGGCGAGAACCCCTACGTCATAGCCTTTTATTTTCATTGCCGACGATAATCGGCAACTTTGGTTCCTTCAGGATCCTGCTATGACGCGGAATGAAGTACGGAGGGGGTCTTGAACTCGCCGCGCCAGTACGACAGGAGAACTGCCCCAAAGCCCGTCGTCACCGCTATGAAAGTGACTGCGGCGGAAAATGACTCGAGCATCGCCCCGAGCAGGGGGACACCACTCAGGGCAGCGGTGATAAGCCAAAGTCCCATATACACCGCGCTGCCGGTCAAAAATGCGCGGAGCATTCTGCCGTGCGCAGTTTCGTCGCGGGTCTTTCCGCTTCCGAGGGCGGCGCCGGTCATCGTCGCCGCGGCGATGAAGCCGAACATCGCGATACCGGCTACGACGAACATGAACGCCATCAGGCCGAGGGGAATCAGAACAATTCCAATCAGGGTGACAGCGAGAAGAGCGACGACTGCGATAGCGCCAGGAACAATCGCGATCTGTCCAAAAAGACCGGTGAGCAGTGACCGTCCGACTCCACGCTGCATGGTGTGGATCACGATCTCGAGCTTGTCAGCGCCGAACGCCATGAGAACGAATCCAACGAGCGTAACGAGCAGAAGCCAGCCAATTGCCATTCCTACCGAACGAACAGGAGTGTGCCGAACGTGGCGAACGGCTCTCGCTTCGCGAAAGTCGCGTCCCGCTCGAAGATCACGCAGCTCCCGGAACGCGCGGAGCCCGCGAAAACCGGTAGGCCGGATGTTCCTCACCACGATCTTCGCCCCGTCTACCACCGTCACTTTCGTGACCTGGGTCTGCGTTTGAACCTGGGCGCGGGCGCGAGTGCCGGGAACCAGCACTGCCGCGACGATGAAAGCGAGCGAGGCAATACGACGCATTATCAGGCTGCCTTTCGACTGGCGGATGCGGCGGCCCGGAGGCCGGCCGTTGCGATTGCGGCTCCTGCGACGAACGATCCGACCACGGCCGCACCAGCCACGGTACCAAGTGCGGCACTCGAGCTCGCTGCGGTAGCAGCAGCGCTAGTGCTCGCATCGGCGGCGAGGCTCGCAAGGAAGCCGATCGCTCCCTCTCCGAAAACGCGGGCGATGAAAACGAAGAGATCGACGTTGAAAACCGATACAAGAACCACAGCGGTCACGACTGCCCCAAACGAAGCAACGAGCGCCGTGGCAGCGAGCCGAGCAGGAATGGAACGGCGAACTTCGGTGGCAACCGCAACGTAGGGTTCCCTGCGCACCGGCGGTGAGATGTATCCAGGCGCGACCGCTCGTGCATGGGCGACCGCAGGAAGCGGAACCGCACCGGCAATTCGTACGCGAGACATGACCTTGTCCGCGAAAAGCGGAGAAGGCGCGAAATGTGGCAGCTCTTTCATGGCTGCCGCGATCGGCGCGAAGTCGGTGTCTGAGAAGTCGTCTGTCAAAAGGTCCTCACAGAATGATTACGACGGGGGTGGAGCCAGAGTTTCAGCTTTCTACAAATCAATTTCAGTATCGGAAATTCAGCGAGATTCTCGAATTCCTTTACGATCGCCGGGTTTCCGGAGTGACACCTCAACGAACGTCACCAAGGGCCATTCTCAGCTCATGCCTGGCCCTGTGGATGTAAGTCTTCACTGTGCCAAGGGGCAGCTTGACGATCTCGGCGATCTCCTCATACGACTTGTCCTCGACATGTCTCAGCATGATGCAGGCCCGGTACTCCGGCCTGAGCTTCCCGA
>JBBQFZ010000139.1:0-4920 GCA_038322455.1 Gemmatimonadales bacterium
GGTCCTTCAGCACGTGTGGCCCAAGCAGAGAGGAGCAGCGGGCGCCATCCTCGTTGGGTCGCCGGAGAAGTCCCGGAGATTCGAGCACGCCATCGGCGCTGCAGGCGGTGACTATCGGGTCGTGGGTTATCTCTCCGCCGACGACAGTGGCGACGAACGATTCCTCGGCACTGTGAATGAGCTGTCGCGGTGCATCAGCGAACTTGACGCCGAGGCCGTGGTCGTGTGCGCCGAACTCCCCGCCACGCGGATCGAGCAGTTGATCGAAGAGTGCCTGCATTCGGGCTGCCAGATTCTGTATCCGGCGCGGGCCGTAAAAGTCTATGGACTTCGACCCAGCCTTGTGTGGCACCACGATCAGCCCTTCTTCGAGCTCGGAAGCCCGGTACTCAAGGCGCGAGCGCTCATCTCCAAGAGAATAGTTGACGTTCTGCTGAGCGGGGTGCTCCTCATCCTGCTTTCCCCAATTCTCCTCCTCATCGCGCTCGCTATACGCCTTGATTCTCCAGGATCTCCGTTTTTCTTCCAGGAGCGCGCTGGGCTCGGTGGAAAGCGATTCCGGATGATAAAGTTCCGGACGATGCGCGAAGGGGCGGACTCGGAAAAAGAGCAGCTCGCACACCTGAACCACACAGGAGATGCCCGCCTCTTCAAGATCAGGGACGACCCGCGAACGACCCGGCTCGGCGGATTCCTCCGCCGCTGGAGCCTCGACGAGCTCCCACAGCTTGCCAACGTCTTCATCGGGGAGATGTCCCTCATCGGTCCGCGACCGTTCTTCGAGGCTGACTTCCGCGAGTACGAGGACCACCACTTCCGCCGTTTGGACGCCAAGCCGGGTATTACGGGACTATGGCAGGTGAGCGGAAGGAGCGAGGTGCTGGATTTCGAGGACGTCGTCTACCTCGACCGCCAGTACATCGAACAGTGGTCATTCTGGCTGGACATGAGCATACTGTTCAGGACCATTCCCGCCGTGCTCGGGCGCACCGGGGCCTTTTAAGCATTCGGGTTTCTTCAACCATGAAAAACAAATAGATGAAGGTTTTTATTTCCGGCGTCGCTGGATTCCTCGGCAGTCACCTCGCTGACGCATTCATACATCGCGGGCACGAGATAGTCAGCTGCGACAACATGATCGGCGGCGATCTGCAGAATCTCCCCGAAGGAATTCAGTTCGAGGAAGCAGATTGTGGGGATGTAGAGAGAATGAAGCGGTTGCTCACCGGCGTGGATGTCGTTTATCACTGCGGCGCCATCGCCACGGAAGGGCTGAGTGTTTTCTCCCCGGCCATAATTGCCAAGCACGTTTACGAGAACACCGCCGGCCTTCTTGCTGCGTCAGCCAGCAAACGCGTCGGCCGTTTTGTCTACTGCTCGAGCATGGCCCGTTATGGACGTGGCAACCCGCCGTTTCGGGAGGATCAGCCCGCGGCGCCCGTGGACCCCTATGGCATCGCGAAATACGCCGGAGAGCTGCTAGTGGAGAACGTGTGCGACACTCACGGAATGGAATACGTGATCGCAGTGCCCCATAACATCATCGGACCGAAACAGAAATACGACGATCCGTTTCGCAACGTCGCCAGTATCATGATCAACCGGATGCTGCAGGGAAAACAGCCGATCATTTATGGGGATGGGGAACAAACTCGAGGCTTTTCGTTTGTTCAGGACTGTGTCGATCCCTTGCTAGAGATGGGCTTCAAGAAAGGCTTGTCGCGAGAGACCATCAATATTGGTCCAGACGACGAGGTCACGAGCATCAACGAATTGGCGCGCACACTGGCGGAGCTCCTCTCATTCGATCTCCACCCTATATACGTTCCCGATCGACCTCAGGACGTGAGGAGCGCAACCTGCTCGGCGGACAAAGCCAGAAAACTGCTCGGATACGAGACCAAGGTACCGCTTCGAGACGGGCTCAACTCCATGGTGCACTGGATCCGCGAACACGGCCCCAAGCCATTCGAGTATCACCTTCCGATCGAGATTGATTCGCCACTCTTGCCGACGACCTGGCGCGACAGGCTCATCTGATGAGGCTGACTGCAACCCGGCTTTCCATTCCAGAGGTAGTCTTGTTGGAACACGAAGCGTTCGAGGACGATCGTGGTTATTTCATGGAAGTCTACAAACAAGACCACTTTCGCGAGCTCGGGCTGCCAGAATCGTTCGTCCAGCTCAATGAATCCCGCTCGGCACGCGATGTCATTCGTGGATTGCACTTTCAATGGGACCCTCCTATGGGAAAGCTGATGCGCGTCGCTGAAGGCGCGGCTTTCCTCGTGGCAATCGACATCCGGCACGACTCGCCGACGCTCGGCCGCTGGGTCGGCGAAACCATCACCGCCGAGAATCGGTTGCAGCTCTGGGCGCCGGCCGGATTTGCGCGGGGACTGTGTGCTCTCACCGACAAGGCGCGAGTCCAATATTTGTGTACGGGGATGTACAACGGTAAAGCGGTGTCAGGACTCCTCTGGAACGCTCCCGAAATCGGAATTCGTTGGCCCATTCTGGGCCCCAAGCTCTCTGCGAAGGATCAAACTGCGCAGTCGCTCCGCGAATGGCTCGCTCGTCCGGAATCGAAAAGCTTTAGCGTGAGCTCGCGACAGGCGGCGTGACTCGCTCCCGCGTCGCGCACAACACCCTCCTCAACTTCCTCGGGCTCGCGGTCCCGCTGGCGCTGGCGTTTTTCGTCATGCCGGTGGCGGCACGACACCTGGGACCCGCGCGCTTTGGCCTGCTCGGCCTCGCATGGGCCATCACCGAGTACCTCACGCTGTTCGATCTCGGACTAGGCCGAGCGATCGTCAAGTTCGTAGCGGATGCATTGCACCACGATTCCGATGAGCTGAGTGAGATCGTCTCCGTTTCTCTCTTGGCGCAGCTCGCTGCCGGGATTGTCGGAGGCGCGGCATTCGCCCTCGCTGCTCCTGCTCTAGTTCATTCAGTCTTCCGACTACCCCCGGAAACGGCGAGCGAGGCAATCGGAGTTTTTCGTGTCGTCGGACTGAGCCTGCCGGCGGTACTCCTCATCTCCGCGCAGCGAGGGATTCTCGAGGGCGCACAGCGCTTCGACCTTAGCACCACCATCAAGATGCTGAGCAGCGTCGCCTCACTTTCCATTCCCGCGATCGGCGCGGTTCGTGGCGCGTCGCTGCCATCGATACTCCTAGTCGTCTTCGCGTCGCGTCTCGCCATCTGCGGGCTATATGCGTTTGCGATTCGCCGAGCGCTTCCTTCGATTCGCTGGGTCAGGTCTCGTGGAACGAAGCAGCTGCGCCGGGTTCTGTCGTTTGGCGGGTGGGTGCTCGTCTCCAACAGCATCACGCCGCTCCTGCTTTACTTCGATCGGTTCGCGCTCGGAAGCATCGTGGGTCTGGCGGCGGTCGGATTCTACACCGCGCCTTACGAAGGCGTGACCCGGCTGCTGCTGATCCCGGTCAGCTTGATCGGCACCCTGTTGCCGGCGCTCAGCTCTCTCGAGGCCCAGGCCGCGCGTGCAAGATCTGGGGATCTCACCTCTACGTCCATGCGCGCGCTGATGGTGGTGATGGCGGCCCCGCTCGCCGTCGTGTTCGTCTTTGCCCCCGATCTGCTCCGTGTCTGGCTCGGCGCCGACTATGCGGTCCAATCCGGCGCGGCGCTTCGCATTCTCGCCGTAGGCGTATTCACCAACGCGCTCGCGCATCCGCTCTTCATCTCGCTGTACGCGAAGAATCGTCCGGACCTGCCCGCCAAGTTCCACCTGATAGAGCTGGTGATCCACGTTCCGCTCACGATTGCCCTGATCAGAGCATTCGGCATCGCCGGCGCCGCCACGGCGTGGACTACGCGCGTGACGCTCGACACGTGCTTGCTGCTTTGGGCAACAGCGCGCGCCGCGGAGTCCCCCGCATTCGCCATTGCCGGCGGACGAGTAGGTCGCACGCTCTCGGGAATTCTTGTCCTGCTGGTCGGGCTGTTCGCCAGCAGATCCCTCGCGGCGGTGTCTCTTGTCGGCGCGGCAGCGGGCGCGATCATAGCGACCCTCGCATTCTCGCTCGCGAGCTGGGCCTGGATTCTTCGCGATACCGAGCGAACGGCGATTGCGAGGACCCTCGGCACTTATCGGCGGGGGATGCTTCCTTTATCGTGATCCAGTATGCTTAGCAGTCTCAAGACAGTAGCGCGGGTGCTCTACAATCTTTATCCCGTCGCCACCAGGCCGGGTGAGTTTCTGCGCGAGCCCCTGCCTGCTGCTTTGCGACGGTATCAGGCGCAGGGTGAGCCGAACCTGGATCGCATCGGGTGGCAGCTGGTGACTTCTTCCCAGATGGAAGAGCCCCGCTACGAGAAGTGGTGCCACACCATACGCGACCCGCGCGTGAAGCACCGAAAGGTCTGGGAGTGGGTTTACATACTCGATGTTCTGAAGCAGCAGGGAATGCTGGCCGAGGGAAAGCGGGGGCTCGGCTTCGGCTGCGGGACCGAGCCTCTTTCAGCACTGATGGCCAGTCTCGGCGCCCAGATTGTCGCGACGGATTTGGACACGGAGTCGGCCGAGAAGAAGGGTTGGTGGACGAAGACGCATCAACACGCCGGCGGTCTTGCGCAGCTCAATGAAGCAGGAATCTGCGACTCCGATCTTTTCGGCCGGAAAGTCAGCTACAGATCGTGCGACATGAACGCGATTCCCAGCGAGCTGCGGGGGTTTGACTTCGTGTGGTCATCTTGTTCCTTGGAACACCTCGGTTCGCTTCAGAACGGTCTCGATTTTATCGAGCGGTCGATGGACTGCCTGAAGCCCGGCGGGATCGCGGTCCACACCACCGAGTTCAACCTCGGGACCAATGACAAGACCCTGGAGACGAGTGCGGTGGTCGCCTACAGAAAAAAGGACATCGAGGCTTTAGCGCTCAAACTGATCGGAAAGGG
>JBBQFZ010000140.1:0-4889 GCA_038322455.1 Gemmatimonadales bacterium
TCTCACCGACGTCCTGCTGTTCATGATGGCCGTGATCTGGGGCGTGAACTTCGTGGTCGTGAAGTACGCGACACACGTCTTCAATCCCGTCGCATTCACCGGCCTTCGAGTCGGTACCGTCGCGCTCTTTCTAACGATCGTTGCATTCGCGCGCGGCGGCATCACCCTTCCGCGCCGCGATGTCGGTTCGCTTCTACTGCTCGGCGCGCTGGGGAACGGACTGTACCAGCTCTTCTTCATCCACGGTGTGGCGCGGACGCGCGCTGGAAATGCCGCTCTCATCATCGCGTCGGCGCCGGCGTTCATTGCTCTGATCGCTCGGGCGCGCGGGATGGAGCGCGTAAAGCCGATGACGCTCGTTGGCATCGCGCTCTCGATCGTTGGCGTTGCCCTGGTAATGATCGGGAGCGCGACGTCCTCCACCGGCGACGCGACACTCCTTGGATCGGCGCTCGTCTTTCTCGGCGTGCTGTGCTGGTCGGTCTATACGATCGGGCTCCAGCCATTTACGACGCGCGCCGACATCATCCAGCTTTCCACGGTGACGATGGTGGGCGGTGCGGTGCCACTTCTGATCGCGTCGGCTCCCGCTCTGATCAGAACCAACTGGTCGGCGATAGGGGTGGGAGGCTGGCTCGCTCTCTTTTACTCGAGCATCATCTCGATGGGCGTCGCCTATTTTTTCTGGTATCGCGGTTTGCGGGTGCTCGGACCGACGCGCACCGCGGTTTACGCCAACCTGCAGCCGATCGTCGCGCTCCTCGTCGCATGGCCGCTGCTCAATGAGATCCCGACGGTCTTTCAGGCGGTTGGTGCGGCGACGATCATCGCCGGCGTGTTCCTGACCAGAGCATGAAGCTCGTCCTTTTCGACATTGACGGGACTTTGCTCAGCTCTGAGGGAATGGGCCGGGCATCGATGCAGCGGGCGCTCGATGAGGTGTTCGGCTCACCAGGAAGTGCCGCGTACCGCTACGACGGAAAGACCGACCGGCAGATCGTGCGCGAGGTCATGCGTCTCGAGGGACACTCTGACGAGCACATCGATTCGCGGATGGAGAAGCTCATGGAGCGCTACCTCGAGGGACTACGCGGGGGCGCGAAGAGCGGGAAGTTCAACGTGCAGCCGCTTGCGGGCGTGCCCGAGATTCTGGACGCGCTCGAGCGACGCGACGATGTGGTGCTCGGGCTACTGACGGGCAACATCGCGCCGGGGGCGCGCATAAAGCTGAGCGCCGCCGGAATCGACCCCGACCGCTTTCGCGTGAATGCGTTTGGCTCGGATCACGAGCATCGTCCCGAGCTTCCGGCGATCGCGCAGCGCCGGGCCAGCGAAGTCCTTGGATTGAGCATCGCAGGTGAGAAGGTGGTCGTCATCGGTGACACGCCCGCCGACATCGCGTGCGGCCGATCGCTCGGCGCGCGCTCGATCGGGGTCGCGAGCGGACACTACACCGTGGAGCAACTCGAGGAGCACAACCCGTACGCAGCGCTCCCGTCGCTGGCGAGCACGCAGCAGGTGCTCGAGGCGATAATGGATGCGTGAGGTCGAGCTCAAGGCGGTGGTGAGCGATCTCGCGTCGGCGCGGAAGCAGCTCGAGAAAGCCGGAGGGACGCTCGCGTACGAAGGAAGACTCCTCGATCAGCGATACGATGTCGAGTCGCGAGAGCTCGCGCTGCGCGATGAGGTGTTGCGCGTGAGGCGGTACGAGACCGGCGCGTCGGCCCGAACCTATCTCGATTGGAAGGGACCGACCGAGATGCAGGGCGCGTACAAGATCAGGGAGGAGGTCTCGACGCCCGTCGGCGACTTTCCGTCGCTCGAGGAGATTCTCGCCAGGCTGGGCTTCGGGATTACGATGGAAGTCGATAGACAGATCGCGCAGTACGAGCTGGGCGGCGCGACCATCCGCTTCGAGTCGTATCCGCGGATGGATGTGCTCGTCGAAGTGGAGGGGGAGCCCGCAACGATCGAGCTGGCGATCGAAGCGCTCGGAATGGCGAGGGGTGAATTCACGAGCGAGAGGCTCCCAACCTTCGTTGATAGGTTCGAGCGACGCACCGGCGTAAGGGCGGCGATCTGCGACCGGGAGCTAGAGGGCGACTACCGATTCCGGCGGTCCGAGCCACTCTGACTGCTGTCTTTCCAAGCGAACCTGACTCTCGCTGGGCGTCAGAAGAATCACTGTGCCAATTGCTTCTGACTGGTATCCAGATAAATTCACTCGGCAATGAACTTCAGATACATGCGACGGATTGGTGTCCCCATCCTGTCGCTTTTGGCGGCCACAGTACTGTCCGCCCAGGACAATCCAGCAAAGCGTCTGGCAAGCACCGTTGGCGTGGCCGTCGAGGAGTACGCGAAAGCGGTCGACGACCGCGGCAAGCTCGTCTCAAAGGATGAGTTCGACGAGACTTACGGCTTTCTATTGGACGCCAGGCAGGTCGCCGCTCGACTCGGCGGCTACGACGCTCCGGCCACGAGGGCGATTCTCGACAGCCTGATCGGGGCCGTCGCCGCCAAGAAACCGCCCGCGACGGTCAGACAGTTCCACCTGCTCTTTGCTGCAGCGCTCGGCACTGCTGGCGCCATGGATCTTCCGAGGGGGCCGCTCGACACGGCTCAGGGTCACGGGCTGTTCCTCAAGAATTGCTCGTCGTGTCACGGAGAGCTGGGGGCTGGCGCTCCGCGCAATTCACACCACAGTACGCCTCCGCCCGGCATCGGCGTGAGCAAGCTGACACCCGAGCTCACACCAACTCTCGCGTTCAACGTGATCTCGGTGGGAGTGCGTGGCACGGAGATGCCTTCGTTCGCGCCCATGCTCACGACACAGCAGCGATGGAACATCATCAACTACGTCTACACGCTGCGCGGACAGAGGATGTCTCTCCCCGCTGCGCGGGCTGATGCGACGGCGATTCCCGGCGACACCGCTTCTCCCGTGATTCTCGCGCTGCTCGACAGCGCGCTCGACTTCGCGAAAAACGGCAGGACAGCCGAAGCGGGCGACCGAGCGTTCGATGCGTACATCGCATTCGAGCCGCTCGAGACATCGGCGCGCGCAAAGAAGCCCGGCCTCGTCTCGACGATGGAGCGACACTTCGCCGACTTCAAGGGAGCGGTGAGGCGCGACGACCTCACTGCCGCGAAGAGCTCGCGCGATGCGATTGCCGACGCGCTTCCGTCCGTCATCGATCTCACCCAGCAGCCTTCGACGAGCTGGGAAGCATTCTTCCAGTCGTTCCTCATTATTCTGCGCGAAGGATTCGAGGCGATTCTCGTCATCGGCGCCGTCGTTGCGTTTCTGATCAAGATGGGACACAGGGAGCGCCTGCGGTCCATCTGGCTCGGGATCACACTCGGTCTTGTCGCCAGTCTCGCGACGGCGGTCGTGCTCAAGACCCTCCTGGCGGCGGTGCCGGCCAGCAGAGAGATGGTGGAAGCGACGACGATGCTGATCGCGGTCGTGGTGCTCTTCTCCGTCAGCTACTGGCTGATCTCCAAGGTCGAAGCCGCAAAGTGGCAAAAGTTCATTCGCGTGAAGGTGAGCGCCGCGCTCGATCACGGCGGAGGGAAAGCGCTTGCACTCGTGGCATTCCTCGCCGTCTACAGGGAGGGCGCGGAGACGGCGCTCTTCTACCAGGCGCTGTTCAGCGAAGGGCCCAACGTGGGACTTCCACTCGCGCTCGGCATCATCGTCGGCTTCGCGGTGCTCGCCGTGATCTTTACGCTCTTTTACCGGTACGGCGTGCGTATCCCAATGCGTCCGTTCTTTGCCGTCACGAGCATCCTTCTCTACTACATGGCGTTCGTTTTTATGGGGAAGGGAATTCGGGAGCTCCAGGAAGGGAACATCATGCGAATCACGGTAATTCCCGGTGGTCCGCACGTCGACGCGATGGGCATCTTTCCAAGCGTCGAAACGCTGACCGCGCAGGGACTGCTCATCCTTCTTCTCCTCTTCGCGACGCTCAAGACATTCTGGCCCGGCAGGGCGAAGGACGACGGAGGAGTGAAGGCGTAGCACTTGCCGGGATTCGCCGTACTGGAGTTCGAGATGACAACGCAGGTATCCGCCACAGCTGGCGACGCCCACGGGATCCGTCCCAAGGGATATCGTCTACCCGAGTCGACGCGCCTGGGCAGAGTGAGACTGCAGGTAGCTGATCTCGGGCGTTCGCTCGCCTTCTACGAAACCATCCTCGGACTGCGCGTCATCAGGCGCGACGCGGATTCCATTTGGCTTGGACCGCACAGCGAGGATAGGGAGAGCGTTCACCTTCGACAGCTGCGCACCGCGAGGCCGGTTCCGAAGCGCGGATTGCTCGGCCTCTATCACTTCGCCCTCCTGCTTCCCGACCGGGCATCGCTCGGGCGGTTCGTCGCGCACCTCGCCGAAGTCGGCGCGCACGCTGGAATGTCGGATCACTTTGTGAGCGAGGCCGTGTATCTCACCGATCCCGACGGTCTCGGGATCGAGGTGTACGCCGACAGGCCACGCGACGCTTGGCGCTACGACGAGCGTCAGCTGTACATGACGACGAACCATCTCGACGTCGACGATCTGGTGCGTGCCGCGCGCGGCAAACGGTGGACCGGAATGCCTCCTGGAACCGTACTCGGTCACGTCCATCTTTACGTCGGCGACATCGAGAAGGCCGAAGCTTTCTATCATGGCGCGCTCGGCTTCGACAAGGTTGTGTGGAGCTATCCCGGCGCGCTCTTCCTTTCCGCCGGTGGATATCACCACCATCTGGGAACGAATACCTGGGCGCGGGGGGCTCCCGCCGCGACCGACGAAGACGCAAGATTGCTCGAGTGGGAGATCATCGTTCCCACGAAAACGGATGCCGACGAGGCGGCAGCCCACGTGGCCGCTGCCGGCT
>JBBQFZ010000141.1:0-4735 GCA_038322455.1 Gemmatimonadales bacterium
GTAAGGGCCCCAGCCGATCCACGGCGCTACAGTCTGATAGTTGAGATCCCCCGCGCGCGCGTCCTGCTCACTTCCGCGCTGCATCTGATCGATCTGCGCCTGCACCACCCACTTCACCGCCAGACCGGATTCGTAGGCGTAGGGTTCGGGATTTAGAGAGGTGGTGGCGTATCCGGCGTAGGTGCGACTCGAGAAGAAGATTTGCCGCAGATTCGGGTAGCGCAGCTTCAGCGTGCGCGCGATGGTTGCCATCTGAGAGACGAGCATGTACGCATCCGAAGAAGCGGACGGCAGCGAGACAGTGGGCTGTGCGTTTGCCACCTTCACCCAGGCGATTTGCACCTGCTGTTCCGACAGCCCCGCTGTGGCGAGACCGGTGTCCCGGATGCGGTCGTATTCCGGACTCGTCGGCGATGTCCAGTCCGAAGCGGCCTGGCCGCCGCGCGCGCCGTTCACTATCGCGAGAGTCGTTCGGTTCACTGCCGGATCGGCTGCGGCCTGTCCCATGAAGGACCACGAAGCGCAGGACGCACCGGCATTGGCAGCGCAAAATTCCTGGGTGGTGTTGGACATGCCGATCGAGAGGAGGACGTACCTGCCCGATGGGCTGGGCGCGCCATTAGCGTCTAGCGGTTTGATCGCTTTGGCCGCGACAATTCCTGCCGCCTGATGCGCGGCCGGGAGCGCATTGCCTCCGGGGTACAGACCGCCCGCGAACCCCCGGTAGTGGACATCCGTCGTCATGTCGGTGAGCGGAACCTTCGCCGTGTCGGCGGTAGATCCGGGCGGGCCCGAAGTGGTATTAGCGCTGCCGCAGGCTGTTATCGCGATGGCGGCAAGGAGCCCCGCGATTAACGTGGTCCCTCTCATCTTGTTCTCCCGTAATGGGCTGCTCGCCCCGTCTTGAGTACGACGAATCTTCGCGAATGACGTTAAGGGCGGACTGTAGCCACGTGCATTGATAAACGCGGACTGATTGCGGATTACGAACGACCAAGGACTGGTTCTCAATGGTCCGCTTTCCTTAATCAGTCCGCGATTATCAATGCCGTTGGTTAAAGCCCTCGTGCTCTCAATCACCGCCCTACCGCCGACTGCGCAGAAAACGTGGCGCGGAATTCGCCCGCACACCTCCCGATGCTCTGCATTCTGCACGGTTGGCTGCTCGAAGGATCGGGCAGCAATCTCTGGACTCGCGCCGTCGTTCAAGCGCTCTGCCGGCAAGGCGAGACGCTCCACCTCGTGTGCCAGGAAAACCATCCCGAGCGATACAGCTTTGTCTCCACCGCCGTCACGCACCGTCTCAACGGCTCCGCCGAAACCACGCTGGCGCGTGAGACACCGTTCCCCGGAAAGTGCATCCTGCACAGAGTCGAGCTCGGCGAAACCCTTCCCGTTTTCGTGTGGGACGAGTACGAGGAATACTCGCGTGTGGTGCCGATGATCGATCTGACCACTTCTGAAATCGAATCGTATGTGACGACGAATGTTCGGGTGGTGGAACGGCTTGCCATCGAAGAGAACATCACCGTCATCCATGCCAATCACGCGGTGATGATGCCCGTTGTCGCTCAACGCGTTCGCGACAAACTCGGCATTCCATATACCGTGATGCCGCACGGCAGCGACATCGAGTACGCCGTGAAAAAGGACCAGCGTTTTCTCGACTACGCATCGGAAGCTCTGGTTCACGCCGGGCGGATCTTCGTGCACGGCGATGAGATGCGGGACAGAGTATTGAGCGTGTTTCCCAATGTGCCGCGCGTGGCTGACAAACTCGTCGAGCTGCGCCTCGGCGTGGACACCTCCGACTTCGAGCTCGTTTCCCGCCGCATGAGGGGGAGCGAGATCGACGTTCTCCTGGACGCGTTGAACGCACTTTCGCGTGGAAAGACCGCGGCCCAGGATCAGTCGCTGGCGGCGCGCCTCCCCGACGTACACGACCTCGAATCACTTCGGGATGCGCTCCAGGAATCAGCCAGTTACGACGGCAAGCTGCCCGACGCCCTCGCCGATGCACGATTGCGCGGCGTCGACTGGGTCAACGCACCGACACTCCTCTTTGTCGGCCGCCTCATCGCATGGAAGGGCATACAATCGCTAATCGCGGCGCTGCCGTTGGTGCTGGCCGATGAGCCGGAGATGAAGACGATCGTCGTCGGTCACGGGCCTCTGCGCGAAGCGATGGAGGCGATGGTTTGGGCGCTTCGGAACGGCCGACGAGAAATTGTCGATCTGATCGTGACCCACGGACGCGCGCTCGACGGAAGTGCGGAGCCCGGCGCCGCCGATACCGCGCTCGAGGACGTGCGGAAGTTCTACAACGAGCTCGAGAGTCGTGGACAGCTCGACGATTACTTCGCTACCGCCCGTCGCGTGCTCCGCGCGGATTCAGTCGTCTTCACCGGTTATCTGACGCACGCCGAGCTGCGGCACCTTTTCCCCTGTTGCGACGCGGCTGTATTTCCCTCGCTGGTGCGGGAGTCGGGACCGATGGTTTTCCTCGAGGCGCTGGCATCGGGTTCCTTTCCGCTAGGGACCTATTTCGGCGGCATGGCAGCCAGCATCGATGCGCTCTGTAAAGTCCTGCCGCCCGACGTTTCGGAGATCATGAAGCTGGATCTCGACAAGTCGGTGAGAGAGCTCGCGCGGAAGATTCCGCTGGCGCTCCGCGAAAGCGAGCGTTACCGCGAAACTCTTGGCCAGTTTGCCCGAGATCATTACGACTGGTCCAGCGTTGCGAAGATCTTTCTGGGTGAGGTCAACGCGCTCGGCGCCAACGAGCGTCGAGGCGCTCGTTCGTCGCCGAGATCACGGAGATAATTAGGCAAGGCAGGCTACGGCGATGCGCGCGTGCTTGGAGTAATCGTGAGTTCAATTCCTGGGGACGGTCAACTCCTGGATCATTCCCTTCTTCACTTGCGGAACACACCAAAGCAGGTATTTGCCGGGCCGGAAGTTGATCGAGGTGATGACCGACACGCCCGGGCTCATAGTAGTCACCGTCGCGAATTGTTCATCAGTGCGTGGTTGCCCTGGCTTCCACGCTTTCGCTTCAGCGAAGGAAAGACCAGGAAGAATCCGCAGAATCTTGAGCTCATGCGCCACGGTCCCCGCATTGGTGACGAGCACGACGTGCGGGCCGGCGGTTATCGGTTTCGAGAAATTCCATTTGTTGTCGACTTCGGTAACGGTGATCTCCGGCGGCGGCAACTTTCCGGCGACGCGCTTCCCGGCGATCTTCAGCTCCGTGAACATTCCCTTCTGGTAGTGCCGTTTCCCGTCCTTTTTGTCGTGAACCTCACAGAGGATTGCATAGGTTCCCGCCTCGAGAATGTAGCTGGCGTTGACCGTTCCGCCGATTGGAGGAAATCCCGCGCCGCCCATTTCCTTCGCCCAAGGTGTCGGCTTCTTTGCCGTCATCGCGTTGACGAGATCGATGACGCCATGGCCGTCGTCGAGCCGAAAAAGCTCGAACTGATGGCCGCCGTGGGGTGAGCGGAGTCTTATGGTCGTCAGGCCGGGCCGCGCAGTTGTGGGGGAACGGAAGAAGAAGTCGCCGGCGGTGATGTCTATCACTTGTCCCGGTATAGCGGGCGACGTACTCGCTGGATTCCCGCCAGCGGGCAACACCAGGAAGCCGAGGGTGGAAACGATCAGACTCGCAAACATGCTTTACCTCGTATGTACAAGAGACTAGTGCGACCGCTCTAAGCCGCGCGCATGACGCGGTATCTCGCGGTGGCGAGCTCGAAGATCCCAAAAGCAATGAGTCCCAACGCGACAACACCGAAAAGGATCCTGCCTTGCGGCTGACGGGCAAGAGCGTCCAGCGATTGGCTGATCCCGCCAACTTTGGATGGGTCATACGTCCAACCCGCGCGCACGAGAAGCACGCCAATCATTCCGAAGACGATCCCGCGCGCAGCGATTCCGAACCGCCCCATTCGCTCGACCCATCGCTTCGTCTCGCTTCCCGCCGAGGAGAGATCGAGCCGTTTGAGAAATTTGTCGGATGCCGCCCGAAAAAGCTGATACACCGCATACCCAATGACTCCCAAGCCCACCGCAATGACCATCCATCTGCCACCGGGCATTGCAAGGAGGCGGTCGGTCGCGCTGCGTGTCTGGTTGCCATCCCTGGCGCCCGTGGATGTCAGAAATCCCAGCGTCCAGATCGCGAGCGATCCGTAGGCGACGCCCCGCAGCGCATCCCCGATACGCAGCGCAATGCCGGAAGCGTCGCCACCCCTTCGTTCGGCGTCGGTGACGGCGCTGGTCAGTCGCCACGCTGCATATCCGAAAAGCCCGATCATGACAATGCCAAGCGCGAACTTGCCGAATGGACCTTCGCCGATAGTGCGCAACGCCCCATGGGAATCGGTAGTCCGTCCGCCGATGCCAAAGGCAGCCTCAGTCGCCAGAAATCCCGTGACGACGTATACCATCCCTTTCGCCGCATAGCCGAGGCGGCCGAGGCGTACGAGGGCTGAGGAGCCCTGACGGATTGCAGCTGATGTTGTCGAGTGTTTTGGTGTCGTCATGGGCAGGTAATCAGATTCAACGTCAGAAAAGTAACTCGCTCACCTATTTGACGTTTCTCCCGGTGTCACAGTCCGGTGATCTTCTTCAACTGCGCGACATAATTCGTTGCTCCCGCGCTGTCGCCCGACGCAGACGCAGCCTGTCTCGCGCCATCCAGGGTGCGGTACCGGTTTGGCTCCCTGAGCAGAGT
>JBBQFZ010000142.1:0-4512 GCA_038322455.1 Gemmatimonadales bacterium
CCTACTGGCCAAGGAATTGAGCCGCGATGCGCTGTTCGACGCGATGCGCCGACGGCATCATTTCGCGACCACCGGCAATCGCCTGGTGATGGATGTTTCGGTCGAGCTCGATGCGCCGGGCGAGATCTTCGAGCAGGATCCGAACATCGACTCGGCGGCTGCCGCGAGGCCCGGCACGCGCGCCATCATGGGCGACATTGTGCGCACGGGCCTCGTCGAGGCGACCTTCACTTTCGACGTGCTGGCCAATGCGCCGATTGAGCGAATCGAGCTTCGCAATGGCCGCCAGGTCGTCGATACCTTGCGTCCCTATGATGAAACGGAGCTTGGATCCCGCATCCGGATCATGTGGGAAGGGTCGGAATATCGAGGTCGAGGACGCCAAACGCTCTGGGACGGTGGGGCCACGCTTCAAGACAACACCTTCGTGCGCGCGACCCCGATCAACTTCTGGAATCTGGACAAGCGGCTCGAGCTCGTCGGAACGGATGCTTTGCGCTGGCAAGCGCTGACGACCGGGGGCTTTGGCGGGATAGATGCGCAATTGCGGGAGCCGCAACGAGGTTTCCTTACGATCGACACCCCACTGATCAAGGAGTGCATTCCCGTGGAGGACATCGGAATGGAGGATCGGGTGTTCGCCAACGGGGGCATCAAGCGCCAGATTCGCGTGTTTCGTTTGCCGGAGACCAACCCACATCTGCAGATGAAGCGATCCTGCAAAGTGGGCCTGCGCCAGGATAGGGACAATCCGCTATACATTTGCGTCACGACGGAGGACGGCCATCTAGCGTGGTCGAGTCCGATCTACCTGTTCAAGTAAAAGGCCGCCACAACGGACAAAGGGGCACGCCGAGCCGAACGATACCGGCGGTGCCGCTACTGCCAAAGAGCTCAACCGCTTTTGGGCCCGCCGCGGCGCGCGGACGACGCCAGTTGACGCGGTTCGTTCGAGACAATCATCGCTGAGGTCACGATGACGATGGCGCAGGCCCGCTGCGCGAACGGGTTGCGAATCGCGTGGGCCTGATCGGCGCGATACCGCGCCGTCTGTCCCAACCCCAGCAATGCGCGCTCGCGCTGCCGGCCGCTTTCCACTTCGAGCTGACCCTCCAGGACGGTCAGATGCTCCACTGTGCCGGGCTCGTGCGCTTCGGAGACGAGCGCGCTGTCGGGCTCGAAGCGCATCTCGTACCACTCGACTCGTCCGGTAAGCTCCATGGGCCCGAGGATGCGAATCGTGCAGCGTCGGTCCGAGCTCAGCAGTATGGGAGTGTTGTGCTCATCGATGATGCTGATTCCTTGGCCTGTTTTTTTTGTCTTCAGCAGATCTTCGATCTCCACGCCGAGAGCGTTAGCCAGCCGCCACAGAGTGCCCACGGTCGGATTGGTCCGGTCCCGCTCGATCTGCGACAGCACTGATTTGGAGACGTCCGAGGTGCGCGCGAGCTCGTCCAGGGTGAGATGCCTGGAAAGGCGCAGGTTCTTGAGCAGGTGCCCGACCTTCGGCGGGGTCGCCGACGGTGCGATAGCGCGGTCTTTCTTAATTGCTCTCATCGCTTACCCCTTGACAGCGTTATACGCATTCCCATATAACGAACATGCGTACGATATATAAAACCCCATCCTATATTATGCCTCTTGGTGACTAGGGCATCGCGACGTTGGTCGTGAGTTCGCGCGTGATCAAGTCGGCTCGGCATCGCTAGGGCGCAATTCGCAAGCGAGCGGTCCGGCGCGTACTGAACTTTAACGGAGGCGTCATTGAAGCTGACATTACTGGGTACCGGTACGCCGACGCCGTCGCTCAAGCGCGCGAGCTCGAGCTATCTGATCGAGATCGACAAGGATCTGATCCTCATGGATCACGGACCGGGATCTCATGAACGCCTGCTTCAGACCGGCAAGCGGGCAATCGATGTGACGCACGTCTTTTTCAGTCATCTGCACTACGACCATTGCTCGGACTATGTGCGTCTGTTCCTCACGCGGTGGGATCAGGGCGCGGGTCGCATTCCCGAGCTCAAGGTCTTTGGTCCCCCGCCAATTTGGCGCATGACGGAACTGTTGTTCAGCGAGGACGGCGCGTTTGGACCGGACTTGAATGCGCGAATCAAGCATCAGGGTTCGATCGACATCTTTGTCGCGCGCGGTGGCGTTCCGCCGCGCCATTGGCCGCAGCCCGAGGTCAAGGAGCTTCAGCCAGGAGACGAGGTCAAGGGAGAAGGCTGGACCCTGACTGTCGCGCCCGCGTCTCATGTGCAGCCTTATCTGGAATGTTACGCGTACCGGATCGACAGCGCCGAGGGCTCCATCTGCTATTCCGGAGACAGCGGCGGCGTTCCTTCCGCGCTCATCGAGCTGGCCCGCGGCTGCGACGTGCTAATCCACATGAACCATTACTTCAGTGGAACCGAGCCCACCGAGATGTACCGCGCCGTCTGCGGCAATCACGAGGATGTCGCCAGCGTCGCCAGCCAAGCCCAAGTGAAGACCTTGGTCCTCACCCACTTTCTGGAGCAGATCGACCAGCCGGGCTTAAGGGAGCACATCGTGCGCGAAATCGCCAAGACCTATCACGGCCATATCGTCTGGGGCGAGGACGGCATGGAGGTCCCGGTCAAGGGGCCCAAGATGTTGCGCATGGAATAGGCGCAGGATGCCTCGGTAGCGTGATGCGTTACTCATTGCTTGCGCTCGCTCGAAATGCAATGTCCGGACACGCGCGCTGGCCGCGCACGTGGCGCGCCGCCGAGCTTCGTAGCGCATACGATGTGGTCATCGTTGGCGGCGGTGGACACGGGCTTGCCACCGCGTACTATCTCGCAAAGAATCACGGGATGCGCAACATTGCGGTCCTGGAGCGCGGCCCAATAGGACTCGGCAACACAGGACGCAATACGACTGTCGTGCGCTCCAACTATCTATTGGACGACAGCGCTGCGCTCTACGAGCATTCGTTGAGGCTCTGGGAAGGCCTGTCGCAAGAGCTCAATTACAACACCATGTTCAGCCAGCGCGGGGTGGTGAGCCTTGCCTTCACCCGCCACGAATTGGACGAGATGGAGCGCCGGTGCGGCGCACTGCGCTTAAACGGCATCGACTGCGAGCTGCTGACGCCGGCGGAGATTACGCGCTGGCTGCCAATCCTTCAGATGGACTCGTTGGGTCGCTATCCGGTGCGAGGAGCGCTGCTGCAGCGGCGCGGCGGCAACGCACGCCATGATGCGATCGCCTGGGGCTATGCGCGGGCCGCCAGTGCCCTCGGAGTCGATATCGTCGAGCATTGCCCGGTTATTGGCTTCCGGATCGAGGCCAATCGCGTCGTCGGCGTCGAGACGACACGTGGTTCTTGCGCGGCAGGACGGGTGGGTGTCGTCACGGCCGGGCATTCCAGCGTTGTGATGGAGATGGCTAGCGTTCGACTGCCGATTCAGAGTTTTCCTTTACAGGCGCTGGTCTCCGAGCCCGTCAAGCCGATCCTTCACACCGTGGTCATGGCGGGGCTCGTGCACGTCTATCTGTCGCAATCCGACAAGGGCGAGCTCGTCATCGGAGCCGCACGCGACGGCTATGTGTCTTACGCCCAGCGCGGGAGCTTTCATATCATCGAAGAGCAATTGCGCGGGCTGATCGAGCTGTTCCCGATATTCAGCCGCTTGCGGATGATGCGTCAATGGGCTGGGATCGTGGACTGCACTCCCGATGCGAGCCCCATCATCGGCGAGACGCCGGTGCGAAATCTCTTCGTCAACGCTGGCTGGGGCACCGGCGGTTTCAAGGCGACGCCGGGTTCGGGCTGGGTGTTCGCGCACGCGCTTGCTCACGGTGAAGTGCACCTCCTAACTCGAAATTTCGGTCTCGAGCGCTTCGCCAGCGGCAGGCTCATCGACGAAGCGGCTGCCGCGGGCGTGGCCCACTAGCGGCCGCCGGCCTTTTCCTACCATGCTACTGATTCCATGCCCCTGGTGCGGAGCCCGCAACGATGCCGAATTCGTAGCAGGCGGCGAAGCACACATCGCGCGACCGGTGGGTTGCCTGACCGACGAAGCATGGGGCGGGTATCTCTACACCCGGCAAAATACGAGGGGCATGCAGGCGGAGCGCTGGTTCCATGCGATGGGGTGTCGGCGCTGGTTCAATGTCGTGCGCGACACCGTTACCCATCAAATCACTCGTGCTTATCCAATGGGATCTGGGCCGGAGGCAGCCGCATGATGCAACCATTCCGCCTCGATCACGGCGGCGCGGTCGATCGCGACACACCGCTCGCCTTCACGTTCAACGGGCGACCGTTTGAGGGTTACGCCGGAGATACGGTCGCCTCGGCGTTGCTGGCGAGCGGTGTGCGCATCGTATCGCGCAGCCTCAAGTATCACCGTCCCCGCGGCATCTACAGCGCAGGAGCGGAGGAGCCGAACGCATTGGTGCGCATCGGTGAAGGTGCACGAGTGATTCCCAACCAGACCGCGACCGGTGCCGAGCTCTACGCGGGCATGCGCGTCACGAGCA
>JBBQFZ010000143.1:0-4473 GCA_038322455.1 Gemmatimonadales bacterium
CTCGCCTGCAGGGCATCGAGCGGTCCGCGGCTGAGTTGCAAGCCGAGGTGCGCCGGCTCGGGGGCGTTCCGGAGACAACCGGCAGTGTGGCTGCGAAGATTCACCGGGGTTGGATCGACCTCAAGGCGGCGGTCACGGGGACGGACGAGGCGGCGATCATCACGGAGTGTGAGCGCGGCGAAGAGGTCGCGGTCAAGAACTACGAAGATGCGCGGAAGAAGGATCTCCTCCCCGACGTTCGCGCGCTCGTGGAGCGCCAATACCAGGGCGCGCTCCACAACCTCGAGCGGGTCCGTGCGCTGGGTCGGGCCGCTGGTGCGGGAGCACCGGTCGTCGCGCCGCGGTTGGCCGCGGACCGCGATGCGCCTCCGCCGACCTGACGCGATCATACTCGCATTCTTACCTGCGATTGTGGAGATGCACAAAGAGCGACGATGCCAAGTGCACGTCGCTCTTTCGTTCTAGGAAATGATCCGGATGTAAGGTTGGCACACTAGCGGGCAAACAGAATTGTCCACTGTAGCATGGCTTCGGCGCCCAACCAAACCCAAGGCCACCCTCATATGGAGGCTTTGGGGAACTCTTTCCTACCCCCGTGACTTACGATAAATGCGGGAATCGCATCCGCCCCACACAATGTTCCCAATCGCGACCCCTCACCGCCCCCCCCATATACTCTTGCTCACTCAGATCGAAAGCTGATGGACGGCGAACGAACACCGTCGAAGCAACCGCCGTTGGACCGGGACGCCCACGCAGAATTTACGCGTGTCGCCCTGCCCCTCCTTCCTTCGGTCGCGCGGGTCGCATTCGCTCTCAGCGAGGATCAATCTGACGCCGATGATCTGGTGCAGGAAACCTATCTCCGGGCGCTGAAGCATTGGAATACGTTCGCCCCAGGGACGGATTGCAAGCGCTGGCTTAGCACCATCTGCCGGAACGCGTTCTACGAGCAGCGGCGGCGACAGCTGCGGATGGAGCCTACGGAGGACGAGCAACTCGAGTCGCTCGCCGCCGCGCGCCTGCACAACAGCGCCGTCGCCGCCGGAGTCGGCGACATGTTCGACCAGCTGGATCTGGGCCCGGCGATCGTGCGCGCGATTGCCGCGCTTGATCCCGTGTTCCGCTCGGTACTGATTCTCTCCGACGAGGAGGGGTTCTCGTATGAAGAAATCTCAGAGATGTTGTCCATTCCGCTCGGCACGGTCCGTTCGCGTCTCTACCGTGGCCGTCGAAAGCTCCAGGAAGCCCTGCTGGCTTACGCAGTCGATGCCGGTCTCGCCAGACCGGGCAGGCCCTCTCCAACCGAACGTCAGGTGAAAAATGCGGAACCGCGCTGAATGTGAAGCGGTAGTCGGGCGACTCTGGCCCTTCCTCGACGGAGCCATTCCGGAAAGTGATCGGGAGCGGATCGTCGGGCATCTCGAGCGATGCGACAACTGCAGCTCGCACTTTGCCTTCGCCCGCTCCTTTCTGGAAGCCGTTCGCCAGGCGAAGATGTCAACCGATCAGTACGTATCGCTTCGGGTGCGGGTGATGCGCTCTTTGTCGACGCGCGGATTCTCCGAATCGGCTAAATGACCGCCGGGATGTTTCTCCTCGCTTTCATCGGTGGCGTGCTTGCGATTGCGAGCCCCTGCATTCTACCAGTCATCCCGCTGGTGTTTTCGCGGGCTGGGCGACCCGTATGGAACGAGACAATTCCACTTCTCATGGGACTCGCTCTCGCGTTCACCAGCGCGGCAACGACTGCAACGGTCGCGGCCAACTGGCTACTCGTCGCGAGCGAATTTGGTCGAAGCCTCGCTCTCGTACTGATGGCGATTGTCGGCTTGAGCTTGCTCTCCGGACGTCTCGCGGAGGCAATGGCGCGCCCCTTCACCAGGGCGGGTGCTTCACTGTTGTCGCGAAATAACGGCGATGCGACGCCCGCAAAAAATTTCGTCATCGGATTTGCCATTGGCCTCCTGTGGGCTCCATGCGCGGGACCAATCCTCGGTCTGCTCATCGCAGGAGCGGCGAAAACCGGCGGCCTTTCCGCCGCAGGTCTGTATTTCACCTTTGCACTTGGAGCTGGGATGGCACTCGGAATATTTCTGAACGTCGGTGGGCGGGCTCTCAAAGCTCTACGAAATGCCGGCGCGGCGGAGCGCGTGATTCGGAAGGGATTGGGAATCGCGACGATCGTGACGGTGGTTGCGCTCGCCTTTGGTTGGGACAGCGCTCTGTTCGCGAATGGAACAATCGTCAAAACAGCCCGAGCAGAAGAGCGGCTCGTCCACCAGCTCGCACCAGGTTCGGTTTCAATTCCTGACCAAAGCATCTCTCTGGACGAGTTCGCCGCCGCAAAGAAAGCGATCGGGCTGAGCCCTGGTGAAGGGTCTCTTCCCGGCTTCGACGGCGCCACCGAATGGATCAACTCCGCTCCTCTCACTCCGGCCGCGCTCAGGGGCAAAGTGGTGCTCGTCCAATTCTGGACGTTCGCGTGCTACAACTGCCTCAACGCATTGCCTCATGTGAAGGCCCTCGAGGCGAAGTATCGCGACAGGGGCCTCGTGGTGATCGGAGTCCACACTCCAGAGCTCCCGCACGAGCGTGTCCTCTCGAACGTCAGAGACCAGGTGAGAAGACTGGGCATCACCTACCCCGTGGTCGTCGACAACGACTACAAGATCTGGAAGGCGTTCCATAACCAATACTGGCCGGCCGCTTACTATGCAGATGGGACGGGCAAGATTCGTTTCTACCATTTCGGGGAGGGGCGCTATGAAGAGCAGGACGAGGCAGTTGCCAAGCTCCTGACCGAGACGGCGCTCAAGCGTTGAGCAGCTCCCGGATACAAAAAGACCTGGCTGCCTTCACGGCGGCCAGGTCCTTCTTTGTTGCCGAGGAGGCGGACGCGCCGCCCTGGCCTATTTGCCCGCCTTCATCTTCGCAGTCTTGCCAAAAAGCGCCAGATATTTTCCGTAACCTTGCGCCTCGAGCCGATCGACGGGGATAAAGCGCATCGACGCCGAGTTCATGCAGTAGCGGAGTCCCGTCGGCGCAGGCCCGTCTTTGAATAAGTGCCCCAGGTGGGAGTCTCCATGGGCAGACCGAACCTCGTTTCTGGCAATGAAGAGCTTCCGGTCGGTCCTGGTCCGGACGTTTTCGGGCTCGAGGGGACGCGTGAAACTCGGCCAGCCGGTTCCCGATTCGAATTTGTTCAGCGAGCTGAAAAGGGGCTCGCCTGACACCACGTCGACGTAAATGCCGTCCTGGTGGTTGTCCCAGTACTCATTGTGGAATGGCGTCTCGGTCCCCTCGTGCTGTGTAACCTCGTACTGAAGCTTCGTCAGCTTCTTTTTGAGCTCGCTGTCACTCGGTTTCATGTAAGTCCTCGCTGACGATTGTTTCGCGGTGCTTTCCGGCAACTGGGCAGCCGCTGTCGCTTCTCGCGGCAGGTTGGCGGGCGTCGTCGAATTGTGAGAACGATTCATCACTGTCGCGCCGGCCGTCGTTATCACGGCGGCAATCGCGACGGAAGTAATAGTTGCGATCGTGGTAGTCATTTTGATTATCTCCATGGCGTTCCTCCTCAGCTGACCGGGACATAGGGTGAAGCGGCGCTTCCCCACAGCTCGTGCAGTCTCTTGTCGCGACCGCACCCACGGCGGTACGCGTTGTAGTGATCCGGATTCCGGTCGGCGAAGTGCTGATGGTAGTCCTCAGCGCGCCAGAAGATCGCCGCTGGCTCGATTGCCGTGAGAATCGGCTGCTTGAAGCGCGGCTGTAGCTGCGCTTTCGTGCGCTCGGCGGCCGACTTCTGAGCGGCTCCGTGATAGAAAATCGCGGTGCGATAGTCTTTGCCCTGATCGCAAAACTGCGCGTCGCGACGAATCGGGTCGATGTTGTGCCAATAAACCTCGAGCAGTTTGTCGAAGCTTACCTTCGTCGGGTCATATACAACCTGAACGGCCTCAGCGTGCCCGGTGCTTCTCGTGTTGACCTGCGCGTAAGTCGGGTTCGGGGTGTGGCCGCCGGTGTATCCCACGGACGTCGACAACACTCCCGGCACGTGCTGGAAGGGTCGCTCCATGCTCCAGAAACAGCCACCGGCAAATGTGGCGCTGTCGACATGCGCGGCACGGCTAACGTCAGCCACCCGCGGCGAGGCCTTCAGGCCGGACGTGAATCCAATCGTCGCGAGGGCCGAGAATGCGGCCGCAACGATGTAATTCGGTTTAGCGTTCATTATTGTCTCCCTTTTTTTTGGCGTATCTCTCCCTACAGACAGAAGGGGACAGGACGGCGTTTAGTTCCCGTAAGCCTGAGCTTGGCGCCATGGCTCAGCTGCTTCAGAGATATGAATTTGCAAGCTCATGGCAGCCGTCCAGCTTTATGGCCTCCCAACTGGATAGCCGTCCAGACTTCATGCATGCGGTTGAAATGACCCGGGTGGGTTTCGAACCCACGACCTACGGATTAAAAGTC
>JBBQFZ010000144.1:0-4390 GCA_038322455.1 Gemmatimonadales bacterium
GTGCGCATCGTCAACGCGCGCATCCGCGGCTACGGAGTTGGCATCCTCGCGCGCCGCACGCTCAATCTCTCCCTCATCGGCAACGATCTCAGCTACAACTGGAAGCCGAGGCTCTACAGCGAGGTCGAGCACGAGAGCCTGATAGACTGGCTCTCGTTCCACCACAACGAGAAGGACGAGTGGCTGCGGTACGGTGCCGGTGCCTACCTGAGTGACGTCGAAGGCGGCGAGATCCGGGGCAATACCGCGACACAAGGGATGAATGGACTCATGCTCGTGCGGACGAGCGGGCTTCGCATCTGGAACAACACCTTCTCGTTCAACTCCGGAGTGGGAATCGGCCTCTACAGGTCGTCGGGCAACTCCATCATGCACAACCGCGTCGACTACGATGTGCGCGGATATAGCGAAGGTTTTTACCGGCGTGGGCAGGACGCGGCCGACCTTCTGATGTACGAACAGAGCGACAAGAATGTAGTCGCCTACAACTCCATGACGCACGGCGGAGACGGCGCATTCATATGGGCAGGCCAAAGCACCATGGACACCGGCGAAGGCGGGGTCAATGACAACCTCTTCTACGGAAATGATTTCAGCTTCGCTCCCGCCAATGGAATCGAGGCGACGTTCAGTCGCAACACCTTTCTCGCCAACCATGTCGAGGGCAACGAGTACGGCTTATGGGGCGGCTACAGCTTCGACTCCAGGATCGTCGGCAACACCTTCGTCGGCAACCGGACCGGGATTGCAATCGAGCACGGGCAGAACAACGTCATCGAATCGAACACGTTTTTCAGGGACTCAACCGCCATCCACGTATGGGCGGATCCCATCGAGCCTTCGGACTGGGGTTATCCCAAACGCCGCGACACGCGCAGCAGTGACTACCAGGTCAAGGACAACATCTTCACTGGCAATCGCGTCGGTGTGCGAGCCGCCCAAACGGTGGGACTGACCGTCGCCCATAACCAGTTCTTCGGCGTCGATTCCACGGCCGCGATTCACGATTCCACGCGCTACACTTTCATCAGAAACAGAAACGCGAGTGAGCAGCGGCCCGCCCCCCGTACGGCTTCCCTGCCATTCTCGCGCGAGCTCAAGCTGCTGGCGCCCAAGCCGATCGTGAAAGGCTGGATGCCTTCGCGAGCGGACACCTCTCTCGCTCGGCGCCCGCGGTCCGCGATCATAGTCGATGATTGGGGTCCGTACGATTACAGATCGCCAAAGCTCTGGCCCGTCGACAGCTCGCGCAAAAACCCGCTGCGACTGCGCGTCGTCGGTCCCGCCGGCAAATGGCGGGTTATGACGCAGCGCGGTGTGAGCGCGCTCTCGACGACGAGCGGACGGGTTGGGGATACGATCACCGTGACACCAAAGCCAGACTCCCTCGGAGACTGGTCAGTCGCTCTGGAGTACGTCGGGCAGGAAGTCGTCTCGCCGCGCGGTACGCGCGTCAACCGCGGTGATCCGTATGAGTTCACCTACACCCGGTTCGACCCGCCGATCGACTGGGTGGCGCGCTTTTACCAGTGGACCGATAGCACTGGAGACCCACGGAGGAACCCGAGCGCATTCACTTCGTTGCACCTCTCTCCACCGCTCATCACGTCACGACTCTCCAGACTCGACTACGAAGGATATCGCGCGATTCCGGGACTGCCGCGCGAGAACTTCGCGCTCGAGGCGATTGGATTCGTCGACCTCGCGCCGGGCGAATACACGCTGCGCACCATCAGCGACGACGGCGTCCGCGTTTGGATCGATGGCACCCTCGTGATCGACGACTGGAAGCCCCACGAATCCGCGCTGGACTTTGCACCGCTCAGCGGCGGCCACCACGATTTGCGCGTCCAGTACTATCAGGGCGACGGCTGGTACGAGCTCCGGCTGGACATCTTACGTGGTCGCGATCGCTCGCCAGGATCGCCTGGGGCTCACGGGTCGGACTAGCTGAGTTGACGACCTAGATTTCTTCCAGCGCAGTCCCCAATCGCTTCAGTCCTTCCGTCAGCTGCGATTCCTCCATCCCGAAACCCATCCTGAAGTGATCGGCAGCGCCGAAGAACCGGCCCGGGACCACGAGAGATTCCAGCGCCGCCAGTCTTTCGTTGAGTGCGTCGACATTTCCGCCGTCCAGGCGCACGAAGCCAACTGTGCCCGTCCCGGGCGCCTTCCACGAGAGCCTCGGCTGCGCCTCGATGAACTTCGTCGCTATCGATCGGTTGCGGCCAACGCGAGCCCGCTGTGTCTCGAGAAGACTCTTCGCATGGTCGAACGCGCGGGCAGCCAACCGCTCGGCAGGGTGCGACATGGAGCTCGCATACAATCCATTCAATCGGCGCATCCGCTTCGCCAGGCCTGGCTCGGCCAAAATCCATCCGGCTCGCAGCGCGGCCAATCCAAACACTTTGGTGAGGCTCCGAGTGGTGACGAACCGCGGCGATATGTTGATGGCGGTGTACATCGCGGGATCATCTCCATACAGCCATTCGAGATAGACTTCATCCACCACGACGTGGAAATCGCGTGACTCGGCCAGCTGCGCGAGCAGCTCCAGATTCGCGCGCGGCACGCTCGCACCGGTGGGGTTGTGCAGATTGGAAAGGATCACGAGTCGAGTGCGGGACTTGACCGCGCGCTCGACGAATGTCACGTTCAACGCGTAACCGTCGTCTTCGCGGCGCTCGAAGAAATCGACTTCGCAGCCGAGGTATCTGGGGACCGTGACCAGGGGATCGTAGACGGGCGTCTCCGCGAGCACGTGATCGCCAGGATCCACCAACGCGGCGCAGGCGAGGTGGTTTGCCATGGACGTGCCGTGCGCGAGCACGACGTTCTCGGGCTTCACGTCATACCGTGTGGCGATGCGCTCGAGCAGCGGCGGCCATCCGTATTCGTTGTCCGCCTCCATCGTGAAGTCGTCGACGCTCGGCGAGAGAAGACTCACGTCGCACGGCGGAACACCGCTCAGGGCAAGACTGTACCTGATCGTTCCGTGCGACCTCGCCCACTCGAGGTATTCGCTTTCGCGAACTCTCGTCATGCGATCCGTTCCTGCTGGATCGTGCTCTGGCGGCGCCAGAACAGAAAAGCGGGAACTCCAAGAGCGATGAGCAGAACTCCCAGCAGCGCATTACGCGGATTCGACAGAACGACGCTGGCGACGACGTAGGCCGCCACGATTACGAATAGAGCCGGAAGTACCGGATATCCCGGCATCCGAAATACCGTTGGAGTTACACGGGTGCGCGCATCGCGCCGTCTGTAAAAAAACAGGGTAGCGACAATCAGTCCAAAGAATATCCAGTCTCCGAACACTACGTAGTCGAGCAGCTGGCCGTACGTACCCGAGAGCGCGAGAGCGACAGCCCATACCGCCTGAATTAAAATGCCACCGGTGGGAGTCCGGTACTTCGGATGCAGTCGCGAGGCAAATCTGAAAAACAGGCCGTCTGCAGACATCGCCTGGAGCATGCGCGGCGCGGACAGTATGCCGCTGTTGACGAATCCGATGGTGGAAGCGATGATGCCGAGGGCCATCAACGCGGCGCCAACGGGACCCATCACGACGCGCATGGTGTCGGCCGCCGGCGCGAGACTCGCAGCGAGCCCCGTAGGACCGAGCGCTCTGATGTACGCGACGTTGGCGAGGACGTACACCGCGATGACGACCGCGATTCCAATTCCGAGCGCCTTGGGCAGGGTGCGCTCGGGATCGACTATCTCGCTGGCGATGTTGTTCGAGTACTGCCACCCGCCGTACGCGAACAGCACCGGGATCAGCGCGACTCCCAGGGCGCGGACCACGCCGAAGCCCTGAATCGTCTCGACGGGAGCTGTCGCCCCGGCGCCGCCCCGCGCGAGAAAGACTCCGACGAAAATGAGAACGGTGAGCGCTGCGAGCTTCAGGACCGTGAAGATGTTCTGGGTGATGCTGCCGGATCTGATGCCGAAGTAGTTGACGCCGGCGAGCGCGACGAGGAGGGCTGCCGCGAGGGGCTTGATGTACGCGGTCGAGATTCCGAAGAGATCGACGGTATAGCGCGCGAACGTCACAGCGACGGCGGCGATCCCTCCGCTATTGATGATGAAGAGGAACGTCCACCCGTACAAAAATGCGGCGAGGGGCCCGAAGGCTTCGGTGAGATAGATGTAACCACCGCCGGCCTGTGGGCGGCGCGCGCCCAGCTCCGCGAATGCGAGTGCGCCCACGAGCGCAACGGCGCCGCCGACGACCCAGGCCGTGAGAATGAACGCCGCGCTGTGCACGCGCTGGGCGACGATGGCTGGATTGAGAAAGATGCCGGCGCCGATGATGCCGCCGATGACCACCATCGTCGTGGAGAATACTCCCAGTCTACGGAGGTAGTCCGTTCCGGCAGCTGCGGCG
>JBBQFZ010000145.1:0-4273 GCA_038322455.1 Gemmatimonadales bacterium
TAAGAGTTACGCAGCCATTGCGAGGTTGTTGTTCGCATTTGAAAAAAGTCCCAAAGGTTTTACCAGGATCTGAGGACCTGGGCACGCGGCCACAGCTTCACTAACCCCGTCGAAGCCAGTCGCCCCCGTTCTCACAGTATACCCGGAACGCGCGCGGAAGTCAATCGAAATCTATTTGACAATGTGGTTTAAGCGCGGCCATCAAACGCCTGCTGCCCAACGCTTTACACAGCTGACTTTAAGCCGCTGCTGGCGACTGTTCGAGGTCTGCCTCTCCTTCTCCGAGCGATGCGACTGCTCCCCTCTCCTCGTAGCGATGCGGAGCCGCGAGGTACGAAGCGAACACGTCCTCCACTTCCATCAGGCTCACCACCGCGTGCAGCTTCCGCCGCAGCTCGGCCGATCCCGGAACGCCCTTCACGTACCAGCCCAGGTGCTTCCTGAATTCGATCGCCGCGCCCCTCGGATCCGCCTCATATTCCTCCGCCATTCGCGCGTGGCCGAGTGCGATCTCGAATCGCTGCTCGATGGTGGGAGCGGCTGGCTTCGGCTTGCCTTCCAGCAAAGCTCGGGTCTGATCGAAGATCCACGGCTGGCCGAATGACCCGCGCCCGATCATGACGGCCGCACAGCCGGTCTGGCGCTGAAGCCTGACGGCGTCCTCAGCGGTCTTGATGTCGCCATTGCCGATTACCGGGATGTCGAGTGCCTGCGCGACTGCGGCGATCTCTTCCCACCGCGCGTTGCCCGAATACATCTGGGTGCGCGTCCTCGCGTGCAGCGCAAGCGCCCTGGCTCCGGCATCCTGGCAGCGAAGGGCGATCGTCACCGGCTGGCGCATCTCCTCGCTCCAGCCGCTCCGAATCTTGACGGTCACCGGCAGATGGGTGCTCGCCGATACGGAGCCAATGACGGACTCGACCAAGTCGAGATCCTTCAGGCATCCCGATCCGCCGTTACGCCGAACGACCTTCTTCACCGGGCATCCGAAGTTGATGTCGATGAACTCGGGCTGGAAGACTTCGGTTACGAGGCGCGCGGCTTCGCCCATTGCGATCGGATCGGCGCCGAAGATCTGGACGCCGATGGGACGCTCATCCGGCCCGAAGCGAAGCTTGTCGAGCGTCGCAGCATTCTCTCGGCGGATTCCCTCGGCGGACAAAAATTCGGTGACGACGACGTCCGCGCCGAAGCCTCGGCAGAGCCTCCTGAATGGAGACTCCGAGACGCCGGCCATCGGGGCCAGGTAGAGCGGGATGTCCTCTCGGACCAGAAACGGAAATCGCATGTCAGTACAAGCTAAGCGTGACACCCAAGTGCTTGCAACATCGTGGTTTGACTCTCGCGTCGGGCCCGGGTAACTTCCCTCCTTCGCGCGCATGGACTTGTAGAACACTCTCGGGGAGCTGATGGAACTACGCGATTTTTTTTCTGAAGACGCGATCAAACTCGAGCTCGAAGGCAACACGAAGGACGAGGTCCTCAAGGAGCTGATTAGCCTCCTTGGCCTCGATGACAAGTCCGAAGCAATGCTGTTCAAGATGTTGAAGCGACGTGAAAACCTTGGGTCGACCGGCATCGGCCGCGGGATCGCGATTCCCCACTGCCGTTCGCTCGTGGTAAGTCGCCTGCGGGTCGCGTTCGGCAGAAAGACGCACGGTCTGGACTTCAAGGCGATCGACGAGAAGCCGGTGTACTTCTTCTTCCTGATCGTCGCGCCGCCGCTCGAGGTGTCGAACCAGTATCTGCCGGTGCTGGGCAAGATCGCGCAATTCTCGAAAGAAGCGGACGTGCCGGAGCGACTGCTGCAGTTGAAGCAGCCGCGCGAGTTCATGCAGCTCCTCGAGGAGAAGAGCCTCTAGAACTGCGTACGGCGCGACCGGCAAAAAGAACGGAAGGTTCGACCGGATTTTCGGATCGAGCGGATTTGGCGGATCGCTCCTCTTGGCGTGAAGGTGTACAACAGGAGGCCGTGATCTTTTTGTTAATCGCAACTTTGGCGGTTGTGCGCGGCTCTTTGCCTCCCGAGCGGCAGTTCCCAAAAAATCCCTGCTCCGCGATGAAGAGCCATAACGCCTCACGGAGCGATCCATTTGATCCGTGTCATCCGAAGCATCCGGACGAACCTTCCGTTCTGGACGCCAGTCGCGCCGTACCCAGTTAGCCCTTCTTGGTGCCAGTCGCGCGCACGCCGTTGGCCGTTCTTCTGCCCCGTGCGCCCTCCCGCTACTCCCACTCAATCGTCGCAGGCGGCTTGGAGCTGACGTCGTAGACGACGCGATTCACGCCCGGAATCTGATTGATGATCCGGTTCGAGATGCGGCCCAGCACGTCGTAGGGGAATGGAAACCAGTCGGCGGTCATGCCGTCGGTGCTCGTGACGGCGCGAAGTCCCAGTACATTCTCATAGGTGCGCTCGTCGCCCATCACGCCTACGCTGCGCACCGGAAGCAGAACCGCGAACGCCTGCCAGATGTCGTCGTAGAGCCCGGCTTCGCGGATTCCTTCGAGATACAACGCGTCGGCGGCGCGAAGCAGGTCGAGTTTTTTCTTGGTGACGTCGCTGAGGACACGGATCGCCAGACCAGGGCCCGGGAATGGGTGACGCGCCACCATCTCCTCGGGCAGTCCCAGCTCGCGCCCAACGTTGCGAACTTCATCCTTGAACAGTTCTCTGAGCGGCTCGATCAGCTTGAATTTCATGTCAGGCTTGAGGCCGCCGACATTGTGATGCGTCTTGATCGTCACCGACGGCCCACCGCGAGGCGCGAACGACTCGATCACGTCCGGATACAGCGTGCCTTGCACCAAAAAATCGACGTCGTCTCCTACCCGCGCGGCGGCGTCCTCGAAGACATCTATGAAAGTGTGGCCGATTATCTTCCGTTTTTTCTCCGGATCTTCCACGCCCGCCAGCGCGGTGAGAAATCTTTCCTCCGCGTCGATCGTGATCAGCTCGAGCCCCAGGTTGGCGCGAAATGTCCGCTCGACCTGATCGCGCTCGTGGAGGCGAAGAAGCCCGGTGTCCACGAAAATGCAGGTGAGCTGCTCTCCGACGGCGCGATGCACCAGCGCCGCCGCGACCGATGAGTCGACCCCGCCGGACAAACCGCAGATGACTCGAGACCTGCCGACCATTTTTCGGACGCGGTTGATCTCTTCCTCAACGAATGCGCCGGTGGTCCAGCTCGGCTCCGCCTTGCAGATGCCAAAGAGAAAGTTGGAAATCACTTCCCCTCCCCGCGGCGTGTGCGCGACTTCCGGATGAAACTGTACTCCAAAAATCGGGCGCTCCCTGTGACGGAACGCGCTGATCGGATTGCCCTTGCTCTCGGCGGTTACGACGTAGCCTTTTGGGGGCTGCTCGATGTGATCGCCGTGGCTCATCCAGGCGGTCACGGGCTCATTCTTCGCAAACCCCGCGAACAGTCCGTCGGTCTCGAGAACTTTCATCTCAGCGCGTCCATACTCGCGGCGATCGGTCCGGATCACCTGGCCGCCTTCGATGTGGGCGATGAGCTGCATCCCATAGCAGATCCCCAGCACCGGGGCGATGTCGAAGATGTCAGGGTCAGCGAGCGGAACGTTGTCGCCGTATACGGAGTTGGGACCGCCGCTCAGAATGATGCCCGTCGGCTTCCATTCACGGATCCATTCCACCGTCCGGCTCGGCGGGTGGATCTCGGAGTACACGCGCGCTTCGCGGACGCGACGGGCGATCAACTGCGTGAACTGGGAGCCGAAATCGATTATGAGGATCCGGCTGCTCATAAGGTGATGTTTTCTACCTCGCCGGTCTCTGTGTCGAGAATTGCCGCCGTGCACTTGCCGTGAATCCACCCGCATGCTTCGCCCGGATTCACCACCAGCGTGGTTCCTATTTTCCGCTCCGACTGCAGATGGGACGAGCCGTGAATGACAAAATCGTGGGACTCGATCGACCTCGCGTTCACCTCGCCGATCTCGTGCACGATCAGAATTCGTTTCCCCGCCACGTCGAAGCTGTGCGGAGACTCATAGATCTCGGTTCCCATTCCCCGCGCGGCGTACGCGCTCAACGTCTCGCGGTCTCCATCATTGCGCCCAAACACCCCAAGCAGCGCCATGCCGCGAACGTGAAAGGGCGCGAGGCAGAACGGGGAACAGTAGTCGCCGGCGTGCATCACCATGCTCACGCCCTTGGACGCAAGCCTCTCGAGCAGATCGGCGACGGCCGGAACCCGATCGTGTGTGTCAGCCATCACTCCGATGCGCACTAGGCCTTCCTCCACTC
>JBBQFZ010000146.1:0-4249 GCA_038322455.1 Gemmatimonadales bacterium
AGGCCCGGCATACTCTGGGCAGGAACCGACGACGGCAACGTGTGGCTCACGACCAATGACGGCGGGCAGTGGACGGACATCACCACGCGCTTTCCTGGCGTTCCCAGGAAGTCGTGGGTGAGTCGGCTGGAACCGTCGCACTTCGATACGGCGACCGTTTACGTGGCGTTCGACAATCACGGCGAGAACGACTTCCGGCCGTATGTCTACGCGTCCAATGATTTCGGGAGAACATTCCGATCCATCAGCAACAACCTCCCCACCGGAGGGCCCGATTTCGTTCACGTGATCCGCGAAGACCCGGCAAATCGCGATCTGCTTTTCCTGGGCAGCGATGTCGGGGCGTACGTTTCGACAAATCGCGGCGCCAGCTGGCAGAAATTCATGACGGGACTGCCCACCGTGCCCGTGCACGACTTGCAGATCCACCCGCGCGATCGCGAGCTGATTGCTGCAACCCACGGCCGTTCGATCTGGATCGTGAACATCGCGCCGTTGGAGCAGATGACCAATGTTGTCATGGCCAGTGCGACAACTTTCTTCACGCCGACAACCGCCTACGAGTACTCGCAGGCCAATACGCAGAATTTCACTGCCAACAAATACTTTCTGGCGCCGAATCCGCCGTACGGCGCCGAGCTCGCGTATCGGCTCTCGTCGGGCGCGCCACGGGATAGCGCGAGGGTTCTCGTCACCGACATTCGCGGCGATACGGTGCGGACCCTTACCGGCCCGGGCGGTGCCGGTCTCCATTACGCGTACTGGGATCTACGGACCCGCGCGCGTCCCCTTGGACCAGCGGCGCTTCGCGACAGCATCGTCGCGGCGCGAGTACGGCGCCAGCGCGATGACTCGGTGCGCGCTGTGCGGGGCGCGGACACGACGGCCGGCGCCGGTCGGCGCGGGCAGGGAGGCGGCGCCGCGGGTGAAATCAACCTTCGTCCCGCCGAGGCTCCGATCGGCGGCCCGCCGGGAGGTGGTGGAGTTGGTGGCGGTGGCGGCGGTGGG
Source organism: Gemmatimonadales bacterium (assembly GCA_038322455.1). Lineage (GTDB taxonomy): Bacteria > Gemmatimonadota > Gemmatimonadetes > Gemmatimonadales > Gemmatimonadaceae > UBA4720. The sequence goes on from JBBQFZ010000146.1 coordinate 1,009, forward strand.
GGCGGTGGCTTCGGAGGTGCGAGGGCAGGAAATCTCGTCGAGCCCGGGGATTATATGGTCACCATCAATGCCGGCGGCCAGACTATGCGGCAGGTGGTACACGTAGAGCGGGTGGGCGAGATCGTCAATGCCGATCCTCGGCCCGATGCCGACGAGGAGGATCCCTAGGAGCTCGCGTGCTTTGCAGTTGGACCAGCTTACCGCTTGTACACCACGCCTGCCTTCATCACGAAGGTCACCCTCGTCAGCTCGCTGATATCCGCGATCGGATCGCCTTTGACCGCGACAATGTCGGCGAGCTTGCCCGCCTCCAGCGTCCCGAAGTTGTCACTCTGATCCAGAAGCTGTGCGGCTACCGATGTCGCTGACTTGATCGCCGCCATTGGCGACATCCCGTACCTCACCATGTACGCAAACTCCTGCGCCTGGTTCTCCGTCCACGCGTAACCGCCAACATCGGTCCCGTAACTGATCATCACTCCCTTCTTGAGCGCCTTTCCAAACGCGACGCGCTCGAGGTCCACCATCTTCGGCCAGATGCCCCCGCGACCGGGCGCGACGTATGCGCCGACGAATATCGTTGGGCACCAGTACACCTTCTGCGCAACCATTCGGTCGAGCAGATCGTCGGTGAGACCATCGCCGTGCTCGATCGAGTTGACGCCGGCCCTGAGCGCGGCGTCAATTCCGTCCCAGCCCATCGCGTGCGCGGCGACCCGTTTTCCGAGACGGTGCGCCTCGGTCACGAGCATCTTGAGCTCCTCATCGGTGAAGTTCACCCACGAACGCAGGCGCCCATCGGTTCCGAGGTAGTACCGCCGGTCCGAGTAGAACTTGATCCAGTCGGCGCCGTACTTCGCTTCTTCCCTCACGGCCTTCCGGATCTCGTCCGGACCGTCGACGATCTGCACCCCCTCGGGCATCTTCAGCTCCCAGGAATAACCCAGCAGTGGATACGTCCCGGTCGTCGACATCGCGCGCGTCGACACGAACATTCGCGGTCCGGGAATCACGCCCCGCGCGATTGCTGTCTTAACGTCGACGTCCGCGTACATGGCGCCCTCGGTCTCGAGGTCGCGAATGGTGGTGAAGCCGTTCATGAGGGCGGTGCGAACAGCAGCCGTCGCCCGGATGGCTCGATAGGGGATGCTCTCTTTCAGGAGCTGGTCGTCGTAGTCCGCGCTGGTGATGTCGCCCTGGAGCAGGACGTGAGTGTGGTTGTCTATGAGGCCCGGCAAGATCGTGGCGGTCCCGAGCTCGATTGTCTCGGCGTTGGCGGGAACGCGCGAGGCAACCTGGTCTCGCGGCCCGGCGGCGATTATGCGATCGCCTTGTACCACAACCATGACGTCGCTTTGCACGACGTCCGACTTGCCGTCGATCATACGAGCCGCATGTATCGCATACGTCCGGACAATCGGGGGTGCGACTTGATTCTGCGCGCTCGCGGGTAGCGAGAAAGCAAGCAACGAAACGAACCGAATGCGCATCATGTGGGGGCGGGCTTGGGTGATTGACGTATCACGTGTGTGTGTAACAAAAGGACATAGTGTTCCGACAAGTGCACTGCGTCGAGATAGATTTGCGCGACTCCGTACAGCGGCACACAATCTAGTCTTGCAATTTCCCGTCTACGCTATAGTGTGGAGGCTCTGCATGGTCATTTGTTAGACGCTTTCCAAATTTGCGCAACGCGTACCTCAACGGCCAGCCAATCGACTTGTGACAGGACCTGTTCCTAACAGCTCGCATCTGGATCGTTTCGTCGGTGAACTGAGCGCCCGCCTCGACAAAGGCGACGTCCGATTCGACGACCTGCGCGAAGGCATTTCCCGCGAGGGCCGCGGGGATCTCATTGCGGCGCTCGAGGAGCTGAGTATCGCGGAGCAGGAGCTGCGCGAGCAATACAATACGCTGGCCGATGCACAACGCGTGCTCCAACGCGAGCGCGATCGATACAGCACCCTGTTCCAGTCGGCGCCCGATCCTTACGTCGTCACCGACAACGCCGGCGGAATCGAGGAAGTAAATGGTGCAGCATCAGTGCTGTTGGGTGTCCCGGGCTCGTTGCTGGCGAAGAGGTCGCTGGCGGATTCGCTCGACGAGGCCGGCCGCAACGACTTTCACGCGCGACTCGACGGTTTGATCAGGTCGGGGCGAACGGACAAATGGCTCATGGCGCTCCAGTCGCGCGACGGCAGAATCATTCCCGTCGAGGCAACGGTATCGGTCGGGCCCGAGCGCGACGGCAAAGAATCACTCTTCTGGCTGCTCCGCGACACGAGCGTGCGACTTCGCACGGAAGAGAGCATGCACGCGCTCAACCGGACCCTCAACGCGCGGGTCGCGCAGCGAACCCGAGAGCTCGAGCTGGCCCTCGAAGGCGAACAGTCGGCGCGCAAGGAAGCGGAAGCCGCCAACCGAATCAAGACCGAGCTGTTTGCAAGACTCAGTCACGAGTTTCGCACCCCGCTGCACGCGGTGTCGGGCTACCTCGAGATCCTTCAGCAGAACATCCACGGCGGTCTCACCGTCGAGCAGCGTCGCGACGTCGAGCGGATCCACCAGGCGCAAGAGCATCTGATGACGCTGGTCAACATGATTCTCGATTTCGCCAAGCTAGAAGGCGGCCCCATCGAGCTGTCGATGGCCGAAATCCCGATCGAGGAGACGCTGCGCGGGGCGGAGGCTCTGGTCGCGCCACAGTTTGCGAAGAAGTCTATCACCTATACGCATCGTCCCGGTGATTCATCGCTCACGGCATTCGCCGACCGCGAGAAAGTCCAGCAGATACTGCTCAACCTTCTCGCAAACGCGATGAAGTTTACGCCGGCTGGCGGCGCCGTCGATCTCGACTGGCGCGTCGAGAACGACACGCTTCTCATCCGGGTTCGCGATACCGGCTCGGGAATTCCGGAGGACAAGACGGAGCAGGTCTTCGAGCCATTCGTTCAGCTGCGGGCGCCGGGATCGATACCGAGCGGTGGCACCGGACTGGGGCTCGCGATCAGCCGCGATCTTGCCCGCGCCATGGGTGGTGATGTGCACCTTCGAAGCACAGTGGGCCTGGGCTCCACGTTCACGGTTCTGCTGCCGATTCGGAAGCACGCCGCGACGGGAAAGCTTTCAACGCCCAGCGCCGCCGGTTAACTTTGGGGATGTCCCGCGCATCCCGGAGCTGACATTGCAGGAATCCATCGCGGCACTCTACGACCTCGTAGAGGATCCGTCCGTCTTCATC
>JBBQFZ010000147.1:0-4221 GCA_038322455.1 Gemmatimonadales bacterium
GGTACTCTTCCGCGCCGTGGACATCGGCGCCGAGCTGTTCGCAATGTCCGCGGCGTGCTCGAGAGCGCAGATGTTGTCGAAGCAGGGAAGACCGGAAGCGGTAACGCTGGCGGATGCGTTCTGCATCGAGGCCAGGGAGAGAATCAAACACCATTTCGACCAGCTATTCGGCGCGAACGACCCCGCGCTTTATAAAGTCGCGATGGAGGTATTGCGTGGCGAGCATGCGTGGCTCGAACAAGGCATTGTTCCCATGTCCGCGCAAACCCCCGGCCGCGTCACCGCGAGCCCGGCTCCCGCTCCAGCCGGGCGGCCGGTGCGCGTTGCCCGCTAGGTCCCGGATTTAAGATCTTCGCGCGGTCGGTCGGCGCGAATGTCCTCTTCGGCGACGACGGTCGCTCGGTCGGAGCCCCTAACTGCGCTCCTTCGCTCCGCTCAGTCGCGGGTCTCCTCGGTCGCGGCCTTGGACGTCGCCTGCGTCCCACCCCGACCGACTCCCATTCGGAGTTGTCGAAGGACGACTCTCGAACCTCGAAGCTCGCGCCCACGAGGCACCTCGGGAATGGCGGCTCCGCCGCCGCGCTAATCGCGCGTGCAGTTTACTGACTCTACCGGGAGAGGCGGGGTGTCCCCGGAGGCGACGACCCAGTAGCGACAATCGGATCGCCAAAATCGGTGATGTCAGACGATCAGCAAGGACCACAGTGGGCTCGAGCCGCGGTTACGAGCGGAAGCCCGGAGCCGAAGGGGACACCCCGCCTCGACCCAACAGAGATCTATAGGAAACTAAACCACGCCAAGAAAATCGCGCGGCGATGCAGCAAACCCCGGGAAGACACGATCAAGCGCGCGAGCCCCGAGGTGATGCGAAACGACTTCGGCGAACACGGATCGGAAGTCGGTCGTGAGTGCCAGGTCGCGGCCTTCATACAGCTGCTCCTGCTCCAGGCCCGGCCACTTGCCGTGCACCTTGCCGCCCTTCACGTGGCCCCCGATCACGAAGAGCGCACCTGCGTGGCCGTGATCCGTTCCGCGGTTTCCGTTTTCTCTCGCCATCCGTCCAAACTCGGACATCGTCATGATCACGACGTCGTCCATCCTGTCGCCGAGATCGGTTACCAGCGCGGCTATCGATTGCGAGAAATCACCCAACCTTTGCGCCAGTTGCCCCGTCGACGAGCCCTGATTCACGTGCGTGTCCCATCCTCCGACATCGGCGAACGCGATCTCGAGGCCGACGTCGGACTTGACCAGCTGCGCGATCTGCAACAGGCGCTGGCCGAACTGCGACCTCGGATACTCGGCGCCATTCCGCGGCAGATATTTCTGCGGATTCGCCGAGCGCAGCATCTTCACCGCGTCAAACATCTCGGCGCCGGTGCCGTGCACCAGATCGGCCGAGCCCGTTCTATATAGAGCTTCGAGACGCTCGGCCGAGCTGCCGGTCGCGCGCACGCTGAATTCGTCGAGACTGTTCATCGCGACGGTGGCGCTCGGTCCTTCGAGAATGCGCGGCGTCTGCGGCGTGAGCGATACCGCGCGGAACGGAGTCTTGTTGAGATTACACTCGTCGCACGTGCCCTTGACCGCGAGATAGCGATTGAGCCAGCCGTCGGTCGTGCCCTTCACGTCGGGCGTGCCGGTTTCCATGTAATCCTGCGCGTCGAAGTGCGAGCGCGTCGTGCTGGGGCTTCCCACCGCGTGGATCGGCGCCAGCAGACCGCGATCGTAGAGCGGCTTGAGCGGCGCGAGCGCCGGGTGGAGTCCGAAAAATCCGTCGAGGTCGATCGCGCCGCCGGGGTTTGCGCGCGATGGCTGGGGAATGTTTATGGAAGGGCGCATCGCGTAGTACGCGCGTTCGCCGTGGGGGACGATGATGTTGAGCGCGTCGGCCGCGCCGCGCTGGAAGAGGCAAATCAGAACCTTTCCCTTCGGGGCGTTGACCAGCTCCATCCCGAACGCCGTGCGGCGGAGAAAGCTCGGACTCAGTCCCATTGTCACGAGCGCCAACGCGCCCGATTTCACGAATACTCGACGCTCCATAATTCTCTCCTAGTGCCTTTGAAATTCCGGTGAGCCAAGCGCGAGACCCACGATCTGCGGGAGTCCATTGAGCTGCGGAATGTTTCCCAACCCGCGTCCCTGTAGCGCGGCGCGCTTTCCGGCGCGGTTCTTTGCCGGTCGCGCGCGCGCATTTCCCGCATTGGCCTCGCCGGTCATCGAGTTGCCAGACATGTCCATACTGGACGGGCTGTCGCTTCCGGATGCACTGTCGCTCGGCGACATGTCCTGAACTCCTGCCGCGCCATTCGCGAGCATCGGATGCTCACCTGACATCAGCACCGCGCGCGTGTCTGGCGAGACCATCCCGTTCAGGATTGTCGCGACCACCGCATCCACCTGCCTGTCGCGCGACGCCGAGCGTATCGTATCGAGCGCGGGAACGGCGCGAATGTCGATGCCGGGTAAGCGCCCCGCCGCCGCGGCCATCCCGAAGTTGATGCGGTTGAGAATCGCGCCGGTGTTCATCCACGCATCGCCCGTCTCCGGCCATCCGTTCGGCGCCTGGTGGCCGAAAATCGGTTGGCCCAGGTAGGCGATCATCTGCGCGCTGCGCGCCGTGCTGTCCGGAGGGGCGTCGAGTGCGCGCGCGGCGCTTACAACGACCTCGAATGGGGTTTTTACTTTGCTGTGAAATGCCTGTTGTGAGAAGAACTCGGGGGACGTGATTATCGAGCGCACTACTTCCCGAATATCGCCCTCGGTTCTGAGATAAGTCTGAGTCGCGCGATCGACGAGTGCCTTCGACGGCGAATCGCTCACGAAGCGGCGCGCCAGCTTGAACGAGATGAAGCGCGCCGTCGCCGGACTCTTCGCCAGCATGTCCAGCACATCCTCAGCGTCTTCTTCCCCGCGGCCGGACGCGAGCCTGCGCCCGAGCACCACCTTCTCACCAGCGTCGTGCACCTGCGGCCTGAATATGAATCCGCCGCCCTGGGCCGGCGGCTTGATCGTCCAGCCCGTGAACGCACGCGCGACGTTGATCACATCCTGCTGCGTGTACCCACCGTCGACGCCGAGCGTGTGGAGCTCGAGCAGCTCACGGCCGTAGTTCTCGTTCAGTCCGGGGCGCTGCTTCGGCTGCAATTGCTGTTGCTGTTGCTGCCGCTGCATCTGCTGTGGGGCTCGCATCGCACCAAGCGCTCCTCGCCGCATCGGCATCGCGCGAATTCCACCGGCATTTCTGCCAGCGAGCGTCGGTCGAGTGCTGTCGGCCATGCTGCGCGCGTTGTCGAGATAGAACAACATCGCCGGGCTCTTTGCCACGGCCTCGAGGAGATCGCGGAATTTCCCGAGCGCGTTCGGGCGGATGACGTTCTTGTCGAAATCAGTGAGGTAATACGGTTCGGGCGCGCCCTTCTGTGCATAGATGTTGAAGTGGTTCTCCCAGAAGTCGGTCATGACTTCCTGGAGCTGGCGCTCGCTTCCGACCGCCCGCGCCACGCGCGACGACTGGAGCTGCGTCACCACCTGTCGTCTTCCATTGAGCCGCTGCTGGAGCTCCTTGCGCACGGCCATGCTGTCGGCCGCGTCGGTCGCGGCCGCCTTGTCGCGCTTCACTTCCCGCTTCGCGCGCTGCTCCTCGGCGTATTGCTTCAGTAGATCGTTTTGATTCTCATGCAGAATTCCATAGCTCGCGACGAACTGTTCGTTGGCGCGGTCGTCGATCTTGTCGGGGTGCAGCTGCTGATCGATCCACTTGTCGAGACCGATCGCGCGCACTTTGAGCATATCACCAGGTCTGGGACCGAAGGTGAGACGACTCAGCGCCTGGATGATCTGTTGATCGGCGGGCAGCTCGCGCACATCGGATGGCGCCACCACCAGTTTCTTCGCGGTTGAGCTCTGCGCGGAGATATGGATTGGGGCGGCACACAGGAGCGCCGCCGTGATTCCGACCAGTTTTGTGATTCGCATCATCTTCCTCGGTGCGTCTGTAAGGTAGACGCACGGCCTCCATCAAACGTTAATCGTGCGGCGTGACTATCTTCCCGGCCTGCCCCGGAGAAATTGTATGGAAATGCCGCCACCACGAATTGTCAGGAAAGCCATGGCACGATCGGAGCTCGTTTCCATTGCTTCGGAACAGTTCGGCGATATGGTGAAAGCGGTAGTCGACGTTGAGCGCGGGATCATGGCGCTGGGAGGAGAGCTTCATTC
>JBBQFZ010000148.1:0-3839 GCA_038322455.1 Gemmatimonadales bacterium
TCCGGAGGACTACATCCACCGGGTCGGGCGTACGGCCCGCGCGGAGCTCACGGGCGACGCGTTCACGTTCGTCTCGCCCGAAGAGGAGACGGATCTCCGCCAGATCGAGCACGCGATCGGCAAGCGCCTCCCCCGGATCACCGTTCCGGGATTCGACTATTCGAAGGTGGCCGAGAAGTTCGAGGTTCCCCTGGCCGAACGGATCGCCGAGATCCGCGCCCGCAAGGCAGGCGACCGCGCCCGCGCGAAAGAAAAAGCGGAACGCCGAGCCCGCGCGATGCAGCCGGCGCGAGCCGCCAGCCCGCCAGCCGCGCACCGAGGTCCCTCCGGTCCGTCACGAGGCCCGAGCGGTCCACGGACGACAGTCGCGCCGAGCTACGGCCGACGCGGACGCTAGACTCGGGGAGCGCGCGGCGTCCGACCGCGCAGACCGATTTAGGCAACATTTCATGCTACCGTAGCGAACGCGTCACGGAAGGAGGTGCTGTCGTCATCGACTCACATCCAAAATGCGCCACATCTTGAACTGCTCCTGAGCGGCGCAGAAACCTTCCAACCAACCCTCGAGGTCCAACGTGAAGACCTTCTTTTCCCTCCTGGCTCTTTTCGTTATTACCCTGTCGGTTCAGGCACAGACAATTCCGGTATATCTGCAGAAACGTCCGGCGACCACCTACTTCCCACTCCCGACCGCAAGCCAAACGGCACTGCGACTCACCGACGTGCAGGACTACGGGCACTTCGTCATCGCGCGTATCCCAACCAGCGATGCCGCTACGTTCGCTGCCCGGGCGGCGGGCATGGGTCTCACCGGCAAAATTCAGACCGCCTTCAACGAAATTCGCCTGAGGGACTTCACCATCCCCGACGGGCAGACGGTCGCCGCCGGACTCCCTCCGGATCTACAGATCTCCGACTACTCCGGCGCGAGCGGCCAGTATCTCGTCCAGTTTCGAAGTCCCGCTCGACCGGTCTGGTTGACGCAGCTTCGGGCTGCTGATGTCCGAGTGTTGCAGTACTATCCCGAGAACACGTACCTCGTGGCGGTAGCTCCCGCGCGCCGTTCGGTCCTGGCCACGCTTCCCGGATACCGCGCCGACGTGGTCTACCAGCCCGCCTACAAACTCGAACGAACCTTACGCGCAGCGGTCGACACCACACGCAGACGCGTCGTGATGCAGATCGACGCGGCATCCGCCAACGGTGACCTCATCGACGCCGTCAAAGCAGCTTCCAGCACCGCGGTGACCTCAGCCGCGCTCGCCGACTACGTGGATTTGGGAGCGACGCTCTCTCCCGCGGCGCTTCGCACCTTCGCCCTGGATCCTCGCACCGTCTGGATCGAGCCAGCCCGACGAATCGGATTGAGTGACGAGAGGTTCGCACAGATCCTGGCGGGCAATTTCACTCTCGGCGGAGCGACCAACCCGACCGGCTATATTTCCTTCCTGAGCAGCAAAGGTCTGTGGGATACCAGCGAGTACATCGTCAACGTGATTGACGGTGGCCTCGACTCCGGACAGGGACAACCGATTCACCCGGACCTTGCAGGTCGAATAGCGAGTTGGCAGGCAGAGGATTACACCTGCTGCGGCGAAACCAGCGACTCTTACGGTCACGGCACCATGGTCGCTGGAGTCATCGCAGGCAACCCGCTCCAAGCCGGTGGGACCCAACTCGGTGAAGGGGGTCTAAACAGCGGGTTCTATTACGGGATGGGTATTGCGCCCACGGTCAGGCTCCGCATTACAGACATTTACGACAAGTTCAACCGCTCTCAATGGAACACGACCATGATTCCCGGCGAACTCCAGAATGCTTCCAAGAACGCTTGGAACGCGGGCGCTCGCTTTCAGAATCTCTCCAATAATCTCTACGGCGCGGGAGGAAGCGCGGCGTCATACGACTACGACACGTACGCCCAAACCGTCGACTTGGCCGTTCGGGACTCCTATGCCTTCGGTCGTCTCCCCTATGCGGCTCCGAACCCCATGTTCATAAGTCTTTCGGCGGGAAATTTCACGGACGCTGTCTCTCCGGGCACGTGTCCCAGGTGCGTCCTACGTCCCGCGACCGCGAAAAACGCAGTGGTGATGGGCTCGAGCTCTGAAGTTCGGGACCCCTATAACACAACCGGATGCGGGGATTCGTTCTCGGTGAACGACGTCTCTGCCTTCAGCGGCCGAAGAGTGTTCAACGAACCGACGCGGGTGAAACCGGATTTCGTAGCCCCAGGCACTCGAATCGTCTCGACTTGGACCGGCTACCGAGGGGACAACTACACACCGGGCGGGGCAACGTGCCCCAAGACGTCCGCGGGGATCATTTCCGGCGACCTATATGGCTGGAGTGCCGGAACGAGCTTCGGCGCCCCCCAAGCTGCCGGAACAGCGGTTCTGCTATCCAAGCGTTATAAGAATCTTTACGCAGTCGACCCCTCACCGGCCATGATCAAGGCGATGATGGCAATCGGCGCCGACCGGCTGGTCGGCGGAACGGACCTTTATACCGCGGCCACGCTCACCGGAACGCCGGGGGCTCAGGGGTGGGGCCGTCTAAACCTTGCATCAATCTTAGACGGAACCCCCTCCATCGCCGGCGACGAAGATCACGGCCTACCGCCCTATCGTCGCTTCACGGCAACGGGCCAGTCGTACACGTTCACGTTCACGATCGCCGATCCCAGCAAGCCGCTGAAGATAGCGCTCGCCTTCACGGATGCTGCCGGAGCTGCGAACGCGACGCCAGCGAAGGTCAACGAGTTGTCCATGTACGTGCTGCAGGGAGGTTACACATACTGCGATGGGAGCTACGATGCGAACGGCTACACTCCTCGATCTATCTCCTGCGGACCGCCCGATGGGATCAATAACCTTCATGTGATTACGATTGCCCCTTACAGCTTCGCCGGTCAATTTCAGCTACAAATTCGTGCAGACAATATCGCTGGAATGGGAGTCCCCTACTTGGAAGGTCGCGACGTCAACCAAGACTTTGCGGCATGGGTTTACAATGCTCAATAACCGGTTTCATTCTGTATTCCAGAGAGGTCCCGGATTCGTAGTTGTGATCATCGTTCTCTCGTTGAAGGGCCGAGCCGATGCCGCCACGATCGTCGAGTATCCTCTACCCGCGGCCGCCGCGCGACCCACGGCGGTGACGCGCGGCCCCGACGGGGCTGCCTGGTTTACAAGTTTCGGGGGCAACAGCATCAACCGGATCGGTGCAGGCGGCGGTGTGTTGACCTACACGTTTCCCAGGCCTAACAGCATGCCGAACACGCTGACGCTGGGCGCGGACGGAAACCTCTGGGTGGCGACACATAACCCCGGCCAGATAGCACGTGTCACGACGGGTGGCGTGATCACCGAGCTCCCGTCGTCAACGGAATTCGCCGCGACCGAAATAACCTCGGGCCCCGACGGGAACCTGTGGTTCACCTACGAGTCCAGCGAGGGAAGCGGCATCGGTCGCCTCGCCCCGGCTGGGTTCTACACTTTTTTCCCCTTACCCCCTCCCCGACGAGGCGCTTTCGCGATCACAACGGGCAGCGACGGGAATCTGTGGTTCACGGAAGCGGGAGCAGAAATCAACCGGATCGGGAAGATTACGCCAGGCGGCGCTGTCACCGAATATCAGGTCCCCCCGGGCGGCCTGTTCGGCATCACCGCGGGTCCCGACGGAAATCTCTGGTTCACGGGGTTCAACGCAATCGGCCGGATTACCACTGGCGGGCAAGTCACGATATTCCCAATCCCGGTTCTGAACAGCAATCCCAGAGGTATTACCTCGGGGCCCGACGGCGCCCTGTGGTTCACGATGCCGACCGCGAATCGCAT
>JBBQFZ010000149.1:0-3746 GCA_038322455.1 Gemmatimonadales bacterium
AGGATTTCGGTGACAACGCTGACCAGCTACGACAAGACGCTGAAGGTCGCAGTGGCGTTCGAGCCCACGTCCATGGACCGCATACTGGCCGAGGTCTTGTCGGCGAGCGGGTTGTGCATGCTGAAGACGGCGGAAACCGAGAAGTACCCGCATGTGACTTACTTCTTCAACGGGGGCGTCGAGGCGCCGTATCCCTGCGAGAGCAGAGCGCTCGTTCAGAGTCCGAAGGTGGCGACGTACGATCTCCAGCCGGAGATGAGCGCCGCCGGAGTCACCGACGAGCTCTGCAAGGGAATCTCTTCCGGAGAGCAGGATTTCATTCTCTGCAACTACGCGAATGCGGACATGGTGGGACACAGCGGCTCCATTCCAGCGACGATCACGGCGGTGGAGACAGTCGATCGCTCGCTGGCGCGCGTGCTCAAAGCCGCGGAGAGCGCGGGAGTGCGCCTCCTCGTGACCGCCGACCATGGAAACGCCGAAATGATGATCGACCCCGCGACGGGGGGCCCGCACACTGCCCACACCACGAACCCCGTTCCGTTCGTCGTCGTCGACTGGGATCAAGAGCAGCGGCTGCGCACCGGCGGAGCTCTGTGTGATGTGGCGCCAACTATATTATCAATGCTCGGTATCGAGCAGCCGCCGCAGATGAGCGGTGTCAATCTTGGAGTCGATTAGTGAAGCCTTTTCTCGGCGCGCTTGCGCTTGTTCTTGTTGCCACGACCGCGCGCGCGCAGGTCGGGCACCTTCCTGACAACAGTCCGTACCGTGATCTGGAGACCCATCAGGAGCTGACTTTTTTCGGCGGACAATACAGCGCCGGAAAGGATGCAATTGGGATAGCCCCGCGAGGTGGCCCAATGTTCGGGGCTCGCTACGAAATTCACGTCGGCGGGCCAGCCTTTATCGCCGCGCGCTGGTCGCACGTGAACGGTGAGCGCTTTCCGATCGATCCGACCAAGACAGGGGCGGCCGCGCAGCTGGGGAAGACGAGCACCTCCCTCAACCTTTACGACGTGGATCTCGCCCTCAACCTCACCGGGCAAAAGAGCTTCCATCACCTGGTTCCGGTCATCAATCTGGGCGCGGGCATAGTGACGTGCAGCTGCACCGTAACCAAGGACCCGTACAAATTCGGCACCCCCTTTGCATTTTCATTTGGCGGCGGGCTGCGCTACGTGCCGGGCGGACGATTGCAGTTGCGGCTGGATTGGAGCGATTACCTGTATCAGCTCAAGTATCCAGCCGAGTACTACATCATCAACACTGTCACCAACACGTCAGCGGTCCCGCAGAATCAGTCCCGCACATTCTGGAAGAACAATCGGGCTCTCACGCTCGGCGCGTCTCTGTTGTTCTTCCGGTAACCTGAACGCCGAAAAACGGCGGACCCGGAGGAACGGTGGAAAAAGATTACGAAGACATCGACGAGATCGATGAGCAGACAGACGGAGAGCTGCGCGCACTCGTCCGCGATCGTCTCGATGAGCAGCTCGCGTTCGATCCGGAAGACGTCGAAGTCAGGGTTCGGGGCGGGACGGTCATCCTGTCCGGCCGTGTCGGCACCGAGGAAGAGCTCCGCATCGTCGAACACGTCGTGACGGACCTGATCGGCATCAAGAAGGTGAACAACAACATCTTCGTCGATCCCATCAGACGCGCCGAGAGTCCGATTGCCGTGGACGATCATTTGGCGGACGAAGAGCTGCACGAAGGCCTTCTCCTTGGCGACCGCCCCGGCAACGACGACCCTGAGGCGGCGCACCTTCGCGAGGACGTGCGCGCCGAGCTGTTCGGGACGACCGACGTACATAAGGCAACCGAGGACGGGATTCCCTGGAATCCTCCCGACGGACCGACACCCGAAGGACTGAGCGGGATGGATGCAGAGCCCAGCGAGCTCAGCGACGACCGCTAGGATTCCGTTGCGAAAATCCGCTCCCTCTGGAAAATCGAGAGCAGGGGGAGGCACCAGCGCCCGGCATTGCGCAAATTAGAGCAATGCCGAGCGCTTCTCTTACCCGACGCATTTCCTTTTCAGCAGCGCACCGTTACAGCCGCCCAGAATGGAGCGATGAGAAGAACGCATCGATGTTCGGGGCGTGCGCGTGGCCCAATTTTCACGGACATACTTACGTGTGCGACGTGACCGTCGGAGGACCGATCGACGAGCTCACGGGGTTCGTTGTGGACCTCGGGGTGCTGGACGAAATTCTGGGCCGCCAGGTGAAGCAGCGGTTCGATCACCGCAACATCAACCTCGACGTGCCGGAGTTCGCGGACGGAAAGCTCGTCCCCAGTGGCGAGAATCTCGCGCGCTTCATTTTCGAGCGCGTGGACCGTGAGCTGCCAAATCCGGCCAAAGTTCTCCGGGTGACGGTCGGCGAAGACGACAGCTTGAGCGCAACCTACAGCAGGGAGTAGAAGGAAAAGTGCGATCTCTTTTCACACGCGGACTCGTTCGCGCGATCCTTCTCGCCGTAGTGCCCTTCGCGCTGTCGGCGTGCGTGCCCGTAATGAAGACCGCCCGCATGACGTCCCCCCGCGCTGAGCTGCGCCACGACATCGATTCCCTGACGTCACAACCCGAGTTCAGAAGTGGACAGTGGGGCGTGCTCATAGTAAACCCACGCACCGGGGACACTCTCTACTCCAGGAACGCCGGCAAGCTCTTCATGCCGGCGTCCAACATGAAAATCATCACGAGTGCGGCGGCGCTGACCCTACTCGGTCCGGAGTTCAGGTATCGAACGACTTTCCTGAGGGACGGCGAGGTGCGGGACTCACTGCTCGATGGCAACCTGATAGTGATCGGGCGCGGAGATCCGAGTGTGAGCGATCAAATGCGGGGGACGGCAACCCTGGTCATGGACGCCCTGGCGGACTCGGTACGCGCGCACGGCATCAGGCAGATAACCGGGTCGCTCGCGCGAACGGGCAACGCCTTCCCCGATTCCATCTATGGTTACGGCTGGGAGTGGGACGATCTCGGCGAATATTACGGGGCGGGAGTAGACGAGCTGATCTTCAACGAAGGAATGGCACCGACGACGCTCCGTCCGCTGCCCGACACGGTGCGGGACAGCCTGTACTCGGGACCGGCAAAGAATCCGGCGAAGGCATATCTGGACGCATTCCGGGACGGACTCGTTCGAAAAGGGATTCGGCTGGATGGCGGGGTGAGGGACAGCGCGCTTCCGACTCCTTTCAAAATGGACACGCTGTTCGTGTTCAAATCGCCGCCGCTGCGCGACATCCTGCCGGCACTCATGAAACCCTCGCAGAATCAGATTGCCGAGATCCTGCTGAGGACGATCGGGCTCGAGCGGGCCGGTATTGGAACCGCCGACACCGCGCGGAAGATCGTCGGCCAGCAGCTGCTCGCATGGGGAGTACAGCCGGACGGATTTATCATTCGCGACGGCAGTGGACTCTCGGATCAGGATCTGTTGACGCCGGAGACGATCGTGCGCGTGCTCGACAGGATTCAGAGCGACACGGCGTTCGCCACTTACTACAACTCCATGCCGATCGCAGGCATCGACGGAACGATCAAGACGCGCATGAAGGGTACGCCAGCCGAGGGTAACGTTCACGCAAAAACCGGGACGCTCGCGAAGGCGCGCTCGCTTTCCGGCTACGTGACCACCGCCGAGGGAGAGCGACTGATCTTCAGCATTCTCGCCAACAACACGACGACCCCTGGCTCGACGGTCACCAACGTGGCCGACCAGATTGCCATC
>JBBQFZ010000150.1:0-3623 GCA_038322455.1 Gemmatimonadales bacterium
AACGGCAAACCCGTCGAAAGGCGGGGACGCAAAGCTACGAGGCTAAAGCGCGTGTGATTCCGCGCCATGTCAGTCGAGCCACCGAACGGTCGCTCCAGAGGGTATTATGCGCCATCCTATGTGCCTCCCGATAATTGTATCCATCCTCCTCGGCTGTTCCGCCGAGAATGCGATTGCCCCCGATTCAAAAGGCGCTGCCGTGCGCGCCGAAGTGCACAGCGGCTTTGTCGTCACGGTGAACGGAAGCCAGTACGGCGAGGGAACCCCGGAGCATCCCTGGGCGTTGCCGACAGCGCTCTCCCAACCCGGAGTGGTGAAGCCAGGAGATACCGTCTGGGTGCACAGCGGCGTTTATAAGGGGCAGTTCATCAGTGCATTGACCGGGACCGCCGACGCACCGGTCGTGCTCAGGGCTTTTCCCGGTGAGCGTGTCGTCATCGACGGACGCCTCGATGTCAACGGCAGCTACGCATACTACTGGGGCTTTGAGGTGATCTCGTCCGATCCCCACCGCCAGACCGCGATGGCGGGCTCCGACCCGACGGATCTACCGCGCATCCGCGCCGCGATTTTCGTAGGGGGCGCATACAACAAGCTGATAAATCTGGTCGTTCATGATTTGAGCAATGGCCTGTTCTCAGGTGCTTCGGCGGAAGGACTCGAAGTCTACGGCAGCCTTTTTTACAACAACGGATGGGCCGGTCCGGATCGCGGTCACGGACACAACGTCTACGTGCAGAACGAAGGCGCTACCAAGAATATCGTCGACAACGTGCTCTTCGGGTCGTTCTCGTCCGGCCTGCAGATCTATGGCTCGGACGCGGCGTCGCTCAAGAACTTCGTAATCGAAGGGAACACGATCTTCAACAGCGGTGATCCCGTCGCCCGCAAATTCGGACACACTTTCAACATCGAACACTGGGGTGGCGCGCCCGGTACCCTTGGCAACTCGATTTACCGCAAAAACAACGTTATCACCGCGACGGAAGAGAGACGGCTGCGCGCTTCAATGCCCCCGGCCAGGCTCCCGGCGACAATCTTCAGTTCTCCGACAACATCGTTCAAGGAGAAATGAGCTTCAACGAGATGAAGCACTATATCGTCACCGGAAACACGTTCACGAGCGGTAGACAGAAGCTCGGTGGTCAGAGCGTTCTGGTCGGCCTGCGACTGCCGCCTGACGGATCGTTTTCCGCGAACAAGTGGGACGGAAACAAGTACGCGGTCCCTCCCCTGGGGACACAGGATCCGTTCCACGTCAACGATGGTACCGTAACAGGGTACTATTTCCCCGCGTGGCGCTCGGCTACGGGGTACGATCCGTCGGGGACGTTTGTAACGGGGTGGTTTGCCAAACCCACCATAGTCGTCAGGAACAATCGGTACGAAGCCGGCCGCGCATTTGTCACTTGCTGGAACTGGACCGGTGCGTCGACCCTCAGTGTGGATCTTTCCGCCACGCTCAAACCCGGCGATCACTTCCAGATCCACAACGTCTTCGACGTTACGGGCGCCTCCGTCGTGAGCGGCGTCTATTCAGGCAAGCTCATTTCGATCACGCAGCGGGCTTTGACGCCGCCTGCCCCGATCGGATACGCCGCACCAGCTCCCATGCCTGACAACAGGTTCAACGTGTTCCTCGTCGAAAAACGCTAACGCAGTCCCGGCCGAAAATCGCTGGCAGTAACCGCGGTAGCGCGTGGAACGAAACCGCCGGCAGCGGTCCCGGAAAATCCGTCAGGGGAGATGGACGCTTCGGGGATGACGGTGCGCCTCGCGAGCAGCGTCCTCGCGCATCCCCATCCGAAGACGAATCCGATTGCCGCCAATCGCATTCCCGCATGGAGCATCGAGACGAGACTCCACACCATGAACGCCACCCGCAGAGCTCGCTCGCCCAGAGGCTGACGTTTGAGCAGAACCGTTGCGCAGATGGCAATCAGCGCGAGCAGGGCTACCACCCCGAACAGCCCGTGTTCCGAAAGGAGGCGCGTGTATTCGGTGTGGGCGAGGGTTGATTCGCCCCGCCGCTGAAACATCGCTCCCCCCGGACCCAGCCCCAGAATGGGATGCTCTCCCCACAGCCGCAGATCCTCGTGAATGATTGCGTCGCGGTGCGTGGGATTGGTATCGGCGAAGCGCGCCGACAATTGGCCGCCAGTGAACTCATCGAGACGGGGAACGATTACCAGAGCCGTGACCATTGTAAGAGCGCCGGTGAACACGGCGAGCCATTTCCTCGAGGCCCGATTGTGCAACGAGAGCAGAGCGGCGGGAAGTGCGGCGAACGCAAAGCTGTACAACCCGCCCCGCGAGAATGTCAGTGCCGACTGCACTCCAAAAACGGGGAACAGAGCGTACGCGCTCCAGCGCTGCAACGGTCCCGCCTCCGGGTCCACGGCCACGATGAACGACAGTAGTGCGCCAAGCCCGAGCGCAAGCGAAACCTGATTCGGACCAAAACCCGCGCTCGTTGCCTTGCTCGATTCGTCCGTGAAGGTGAGGTCGGTGGCAGCATTCGTTGTGAGCGCCGTCATCAGCGCAATCGCCAGAATCGGAGCAAGCAGGCACCCAATCAATTTGTGGACGTCCCTCCGGCTGAGGCTTAGCTGCGACATGTACCACACGCTGGCGAACAGGCTCAACGGACCGGAAAGGTTGAAGCTGAGGGGTTGGACCAGCGCCCGCAGTCCCCCGTGGAATTCTTGAATCAGCACGACAATGGAGGGCGCGAGCGCGAGAATGTACGTGATCGCGAGCAGATTCCAGTGGGCCCGTCTTCCCAATCGAAGAAGTCCGCCGAGGCAGCAGAACACCACGAGATACTTCGAGATCTCCCATGGTACGTGTGCGCCCGTCATTCTCCACAGCACGTCGGCACCCGCTGCGTAAGCCGCCACGCAGGCGATCGACACCGTGCTCCAGCGGAGAACGGCCCACACCGCAACCATGCAAGTCAGCAGCGCGTGAAGGGTCGCGATTGTTGGGTTCGCTCTGAGCAGAACGCCAAGGACCAGGTGCGCGCCGATAAAAAGCATTCCGGCCGACGAACTGCGCCGATGCGAAAACCTCCTGGCCGGTGTCATGGCTCTCGCTTCATGGAAAGAACACCGTCGTACAGCACGCGCAAAGCAGTCGCTAGCTGGGGAGGCCTATGGTTCTGCTCCACGAATCTGCGTCCTCGGTTGCCGAATTCCACGCGCTGCTCCGGAGCCTCAACCAGTTTCTGAATTGCCGTAACAAGCGCCTCCGCGTCGTTTCGTTCCACGACGTATCCCGTTTCGTCGTCGCGGACGAGCGCCGCGACTCCACCAACGCGTGTCGCAACAACCGGCAGCCCGGAAGCCATGGCTTCGAGAATGACGTTTGGCGTGCCCTCGCGATCCGATGTAAGGATGAGAAGGTCTGCGTCGCGGTACATGCTGTTAATGTCGGTTGAAGAGCCACAGAATTGCAGCTGCTGCGGCGTGAGGCCGAGCTCTCTGCCGAGTGATTCGAGCTGGGGGCGCAACGTCCCGTCACCGACTATTCGGGCCTGGAATTCCACCCCGGTTCGATGACGCAGGGCCGCGACCGCACGAACGAACCGATCCAGGCGCTTTACCGCTACCAGCGAGCCAACC
>JBBQFZ010000151.1:0-3531 GCA_038322455.1 Gemmatimonadales bacterium
GGGGACGCTATTCCTGGACGAAATCGGCGACATGAGCCTGGCGGCGCAGGCGAAGGTTCTGCGGGTGCTCCAGGACAACGTCATTACGAGAATCGGCGGAGCAAAGCCGATCTCGGTGGACGTCCGAGTAATTGCGGCGACGAACAAGACTCTGGAGAATGAGATTGCCGGGGGAAAATTCCGTGAGGACCTCTACTATCGGCTCAACGTCGTGCCCATTCACGTGCCGCCGATCCGCGAGCGGCGCGAGGATATCCCCACCCTCGCCCAATACTTCGCCTCGACGTTGTCGGCGCGGGAGGGAATCCCGCCGCGCACTTTTACGCCCGACGCCCTGGAGAGGCTGAGCTCTCTCGACTGGCCGGGAAATGTCCGGGAGCTCCGGAATACGGTCGAGCGGCTGTTGATTCTGGCGCCCGACAGTCAGATCTCCGCGCGGGACATCGACCGGCTCGCCGGCCAGCGCGCGCTCGACGATGCCGGGCTGGCGACCCTCACCCAATGCCGCACCTTCGAGGAATTCAAGGACGCGGCCGAGCGGGCCTTTCTGCTCAACAAGCTCCGGGAATTCGACTGGAACGTGTCGGAGACGGCGCGCGCGGTGGAAATGCCGCGGTCGAATCTCTACAAGAAGATCGAGCGATACTCGCTATCGCGTGAGCACAGCTGATGCATCACGCTACCTCACTGACCTAACGAAATGAAAAAGTTCAACAACTTCATCGCCGGAAAATGGGTGGCGCCCGAGTCGGACGAATACTTCGACAACCGCAATCCGGCTGATCGCGGGGATGTCATAGGCAGGTTCCCGCTTTCGGATCGCCGCGACGTGGATCGCGCAGTCGAGAGCGCGAAGCGCGGCTTCGCCAAATGGAAACGCACACCCGCTCCCGCGCGCGGTGACGTTCTGCGCATCGTCGGCGACCTCATGACGAAGCGGAAGGAAGAAATCGCCGACGCCATGACGCGAGAGATGGGGAAGCCGCTGACAGAGACACGGGGTGACGTCCAGGAAGGAATAGACACCGCGTACTACGCGTCGAGCGAAGGGCGGCGCCTATTTGGCAAAACCGTTCCCAGCGAGCTGCGCAACAAGTGGGCGATGAGCTACCGCCGGCCAATCGGCGTCGCCGGTCTCATCTGCCCGTTCAACTTTCCAATGGCGATCCCGACCTGGAAGATGTTCCCGGCGCTCGTCTGTGGAAATGCGGTGGTCTTCAAGCCGGCGGAGGACGTGCCGCATACAGGAACCCTGCTGGTGGAGATCCTTCTCGACGCCGGGCTGCCTCCTGAAGTGATCCAGCTGGTGCACGGGCGGGGCGAGCAGGTGGGAGCCGCCATGGTCGAGCATCCCGAGATTCCACTCATCTCATTCACGGGCTCGACCGAAACCGGTCGGATCGTCGGTGAGACTTGCGGCCGTCTCCACAAGAGGTTGTCGCTCGAGATGGGCGGCAAGAACGCGCAGATCGTGCTCGACGATGCCGATCTCGACCTGGCTCTCGAAGGCGCTCTCTGGGGCGCTTTTGGAACGACGGGGCAACGATGTACGGCTACCAGTCGTCTTATTCTACAGAAGAAGATTCACGACAAGTTCCTCGGGATGCTCGAGAATCGCGCAAAGGGTCTCAAGCTCGGCGATGGCAGGAAGAAGGGGACCGATGTCGGCCCACTCATCAACGAAGACGCGCTGAGGAAGGTCGAGACATACGTGGATATCGGAGAGTCAGAAGGCGCGAAGCTTCTTACCGGAGGCGAGCGGCCGGAGAAGCTCTCGAAGGGAAATTTCTTCGAGCCCACCATCTTCACAAATGTCAAAGCCGGCAGTCGTCTGGAGCAGGAGGAGATTTTCGGGCCGGTACTTTCGGTTATACGGGTCAAGGATGCGGACGAGGCGTTCGCGGTCAACAACGATGTGAAATACGGCCTGTCGTCCTCGATTTACACGCGGGACGTGAACACAGCGTTTCGCGCACTGAATGAGCTGGACAACGGCATAACGTATGTAAACGCACCAACCATCGGAGCGGAGGCGCATCTCCCCTTCGGTGGGGTGAAGCAGACTGGAAACGGGCACAGGGAAGGTGGCTGGGAAGTCTACGAGTTCTACTCCGAGACCAAGGTCGGCTACGCCGACTTCTCCGGCACGCTTCAACGGGCCCAGATCGATAACTATCTGGGAACGCCGGACTAATCACCGCGGTATAGACCGATCATGGATGTAACCGAACACAAAAGGGCGCACGCGCTCCAGCTCGCTAACAGGAAAAAAAAAGGTGGCGGTTTCTCCTTCTTTATCCACTGGGCGAGGATCATGATCGTATCCCTCGCGCTCTTCGTGGTGATCCGCTCCTTCGGGGTGGAAGCGTTCAAGATTGCCAGCGGGAGCATGGAGCACACCCTGTTCGAGGGCGATTTTCTCCTCATCAACAAGCTGGTTTACGGGGCAGGGATCCCGGGCAGCGGACGCAAGCTCCCGGCATTGCACTCCCCGCGTCGTGGGGACGTCGTCGTCTTCACGTATCCGGTGGATCCGCGCCTGAACTACGTGAAGCGGATCGTCGGGATTCCCGGCGATACCCTCCAGATGCGCAACGCGACGCTTATCAGGAACGGCCACCCGGTCGCCGAAGACTACATCCAACGTACGCCGGACGAGGCCGATCAGGGGGATGACGATTTCCGGTGGCAGAAGGCCTATCTCGTGGGCGGGGCCGAGGTCGAGGACTACCATCCATCCCGTAACAACTGGGGCCCGCTGGTCGTCCCTCCTCATGACTACTTCGTCCTCGGAGATAATCGCGACAACTCGTCGGATTCGAGGTATTGGGGTTTCGTCGCGGACTCTCTTGTGCGCGGCCAGCCGATAGTGGTCTATTATAGCTACGCGCCCGACACTGGAGACCGGCTGGATTGGCTGACCCGCCTGCGGTGGAAGCGCTTCGGAGAGATCGTACACTAGATCTCTCGATTTCCGAGAGAGGATGACGCTATCGCTATGAAGGTATCGACGAATCGGAAATCGACCGTCGACGAAGGATCGCTCGATCAGTACCTCCGGGACATCAGCGTCTTTCCCCTCATTACTCGCGAGAGAGAAGTCGAGCTCGCGAAGCGCATCCGACTGAATGACCTGGAAGCTTTGGACACACTGGTACGATCGAATCTCAGATTCGTCGTCTCCGTCGCAAAATAGTACCAGAATCAGGGTGTCTCCCTCTCCGATCTGATCACCGAGGGCAACCTCGGCCTCATTCGCGCCGCCCACAAGTTCGACGAGACGAAGGGCATCAAGTTCATCTCGTACGCGGTGTGGTGGATCCGGCAATCCATTCTCCAGGCACTGGCCGAACAGTCGCGCATCGTTCGCGTCCCATTGAACCGCGCCGGCACGCTGCACCGCATCGGCAAGAGAGCGAGCACACTGCTTCAGGAGCTTGGCCGCCAGCCGACCCATCTCGAGATTGCCGAAGGCCTCGACATCACGGAAGAAGAAGTCGCCAAGACGATGTTGATCTCACAGGTGCATCT
>JBBQFZ010000152.1:0-3264 GCA_038322455.1 Gemmatimonadales bacterium
GCCTACTCGCGCATTAACGGCAAGCAGGCCGACATCCGCGAGTCGATCGGTCCCATCTACAGCGGACTCGAGGAAGCAAAGGCGGACATCGTAGGCCTTTACGGTCTGGACTACCTCATGACCAAGGGCGTCCTGCCGAAGGCGCGCGCGCGGGACTACTACGCGTCGCACGTCGCGGGGATCTTCCGCACCGTGCGGTTCGGTGTGGCCGAGGCGCATGCGAAGGCGGAGATGATGGAGTTCAACTATTTCGTGGAGCAGCGCGCGATCACGCGCTTTCCATCGGGCCGCTACGCGATCGATTTCGTGAAGATGCCCGTTGCCGTCGCGAGTCTGGCGAAGGAGCTGCTGGAGATCGAAGCGACGGGGAATCGCGGCCGCGCCGAGGCGTGGTTCAAGAAGTACGGGACGATGCCGTCCGATCTACAGGCCGCGTTGAGCAAGACGGGCAGCGTTCCCGTGGATGTGGACCCGATCACGTCCTTTGGCGAAAACGTCAAATGACACGCAATCGCCAGCGTAGTCACGCACGGCCGCGGGAGATTCCGGCGAGCCAGAAGCCAGCCGCCCAGCAAAGTCCGAACACGAACGCGACCGCCCAGATGCCGGGCGCCGCGGTGGCGCCGAGGAAGCGCGCGGTCAATCCCGCGAGCAGCGTAGCGACCGCGAGGACGACGACCGATAGCGCGGCGATCTCCTTTGGGTCGCGACTGTGGCGCTTCGCTACCAGCGAGACGAGAGCGGCGCCGGCGAGCGATGCCACTGCCATCCAAAGCATCCGGTAGTCGTTCGCCCGCGAGGCACGGATCAGCCCGAAGGCGAATGGCGCGACCCTGAAAAGAATCGCGAGGAAATAGAGCGCGCGGTGTCGTGTTTCGGGCATATAGCTGGTTATAGGGCGAAGCAGCCGGTGGCGCAATAGCGGTCCTCGTAACAGCCGAAGTCGCGGCGATCCGAGACTCCACAGCAACGTTGCGGAGTCCACCCTTGTCCCACTCGACCGCGGCCGGCGTATCTAGTGCGACACCTCTCGCCGCACTTGTCGCAAAATAGCGTGGCGGATCAGGCCACTTCCCGGAGCGACCAGCCGCCAGTAGCGGCGGAACTGACGAAGAGTGGCTGGATCGGCGCAGCGGACGCGGGTTTCGGTCGATAGTTGGGAACCATCGGCCGTTGCGGTTACCTCGAAGTTCCACACCGCCTGGGCAAGGCCTGGAGCAAGTGCATCGCGAAACCGTTCAGGCGGGACCGTCACGCATTCAGCGGCGAGAGTCCAGAAGTGTCCTGTGATTCCCAGCACAATCTCGCGCGGTGGAGAGTTCTGGAGGAGAATGAAATCGGAGTGGGCAAGATCGGCCAAAGAGGCGCGAGGCCTCCGCGACGGGCTGATCAACCGGTGCCACGTGACGCGGGGAGAGCGGAGGAAGGACGGGAGGCGTCGCACGCCCATCAATCCTCGCACCAGCCATGGGCGACTGAAGTCCGTCGCAAGCAAAGCGGCGTAGACCCGACTGGGTGGTGCGGCGATGCGAAGACCGTACCGCGCGGACACGTCATACGCGGGCATCCAGGAATCGATGAGAGGCACCCCGGTGTCGCTAACGCGTGGGCTTCGGCGTGGGCTCCTCGTACAGCCCGAACTCATTCCCTACGGGATCAGCGAACATTGCAAACGCCCCCATTCCTGAGCCGATCTCGGTACGGCGCGTCAGTACCCGGCCGCCTTCGGACTCGATCCGCTTCAAGGTGTCGCCGATGTTGTCCACCATGATGTACGTCCGCGTGCGCTCATCAGGCGTCCGATCGCTCTCTTTCACCCATGTCCCGCTAACGCTACCGGCGTCATCGAACGCCAGCTCCCCATCTCCCCGTTCCCTCACCTTCCAACCGAAAATGGTGCTGTAGAAATCCGCGGATGCCTGAGCGGTCTTCGCGGGTATTTCCAGGTAGCAGATTTTGCCGTGGGGCATAGGATCTCCATCAAGGAAGAAGCGGCCGAGCCCGTCACTCGACCTGGTCTGGATATACGACTTTTCCCTCCACGCGCCAGAGACCTGGATAGTCCAGTACGAATCCCGTGTCGTGGACGCGAAGCTCTCGGTGGAATGACCCACCCGCGCTCTCATATAGATATTGATCTGGAGCGATTCGGGTGTAAACCTGGTCGAGCACTTCAGTCGTGAGCTCGGGGAATCGGACCCATGCGGCGCGCACCGCCGCCGTTGCACCGACGGCCAAGCCGAGTTTTCGGATCGGCAGGAGATTCGTCGCGGGGGTGAATCCCAGATCGATGTCGTCGCAGCCATTGAGATTCGTCGCTGGCGCGCCTCCGACCGTCCACGCTCCCTTGGCGTTTCGCGCGACCTCGAGGGAAACCGTGGTAGCGCCGATGTACCCCCGCAGAATGCAGCGCCGGGTCAGCCAGTGCGCATCACACGTGATCTCGTACTCGAGCCGGCAGGGTCGATCTTCGTTCGCGAACACGGCGGCTCCGGATAGATGCCAACCGTCGGGACCTCGCAGCAGCGCGGCTGTATCGTGTCCCGGCATGTCGAGACGTCGCCAGAGAATCGTCGCGCGATCGTTTAGCAAGATTCTTTGCGGAGTTCAGACACCCACACTTGCATGTCCCTATTCTCGGTCTCGCCGCCGGCGTCTGCATCTGTAGCGAGGAGTGTGAAGCCGAGGCGCGGGGGGATCGCTGCGCTAGCACGATTGCGGGCATCGCACCGGATTTCCGCCCGCGAAAACCGCGGGATGCGAGCAGCGACGTCGAGCACAGCCCTCGCAACTTCGGTAACGAGTCCACGACCGGTCTCATCAGCGCGCAGCCAATATCCCAGCTCGACGCGGTCGGCCTTGGCAAATGGAACTCGTCCCGTGGCAGCCCGGGGAAACAATGAGACTTCACCGAGCAGCTTGCCCTTATCGAGGGAAAACATGCCGAAACGCCATTCGCGATCGGCGGCAAAATCGTCGGCGAATCCAGCCAACCGCTCGGCGAGAATCGGAAGCGGAGCCGGCGTCGCAACGCGCGCCGGGATCCACTGCCCAAGATGATCCCTGTTCGCCTCTAACACGGGCTGGAGATCACCCGCGTCCTCGGCTCGCCATGGACGCAGGAGCACGCGCGCGGTATGAATCTCGATTGGAATCTGCGAGGTAGCTTGCGTCATCGAGAACGAGAGAATCGTCAGCCGGATCGATGCCGGAGGAATATGGCCTGTCCGACCGTCAGTCGACCGACGCGAGTCACCGTACCGT
>JBBQFZ010000153.1:0-3021 GCA_038322455.1 Gemmatimonadales bacterium
ATCCAGCGCCAACAGGTATCGCCGCTTCTCGAGCATCGCGTTCACGTCGTGATCGAGCGACGCCAGCGTTTGATCGACGGTCTTTGCTTTGCGAATCGCCTGTTCGCCGTGCTCGAAGATGGTGGTGGCGATCTCCTCCCACTCGGGTACCTGGGGCAGCGGCACCACTCGCTCGAGCTGATCGCGAAATGCTTTCGCGTACTTGTTATTCGCCAGTGACGTGTCCTTCCAGGCCGTCATCCGCGGGGGAAGATCGCCCGTCAGCTTATAGAATTCGAGCTCGATCCCGGGGCGCGAGAGATACTCCATCACGCGCCACGCTTCCTTCTTGTGCTGGGATGCGGCAAAGAGCGACAGACTCGACCCCCCGGCCATCGAGACGCCGGGCCCATTGAGCCCGGGCATCGCCGCCGTCGACCACTTGCTTTGCGTCGCTGAATCGAGGCGAGTCTTGAACTCGCCGATGTACCACGGACCCGAGATGTACATCGCGATGTTGCCGCGCTCGAATTCCTGAAAGAGATTCGATACCTGCGAGCTGCTCACCGCTGATGCGAGTCCCTGCCGGTAGAAGCTGAGATAGAATTCGAACGCCTTCCGAAACGCCGGCTGCTGGAACGCGCCGTATCGCCCGCCGTCGCGCAGAATGGGTGAGCCGACCTCCAGCGCGAAGCCAACTGGCTGTGGCCACTCGTTGGTGGGCATCAGCATTGGGAACTGGCCCGGCGACATCTGCGATTTGATCTTCTTCATCGCGGCGATCCAATCAGCCCACGTCGTCGGAAATGTGTTGTACCCCGCCTTGGCGAGAAGATCGGTGCGATAGAAGATCAACCGCGTGTCCACGTACCAGGGAATGCCGTAAGTCCTTCCATTGACGACGTTCGTCTTCCATATGCCGGGGAAGAAATCGTCTCGGCGAACCTCCTTCGACTGCGTGGCGAAGGAATCGAGCGGAGCCAGCGAGTTGAGCGCGACGAATTCCGGGACCCAGGTGTTGCCGAGCATGGCGATGTCGGGCGTCGATTCGCCGACATAAGCGGTGAGGAGCTTTTCGTGCGCGGCGGTCCACGGGATCTGCTGGACCTCGACGTGGATGTCGGGATTCTCCCTTTCGAATGCTGGCATGAGCTGGGAGAGCACTTCGCCCTCGCGGCCCATCGCCCAGATGCGGAGAGTGGTCTTGTTGCCGGCTGAGGCGGAAGAGCAGCTCGCAACGCCGAGAAGCAATAGCGCCAGAACAATGCGACGATTCACTGGTGAAGCCATCCACCGGTGAATCCTGCCCTTTTCAGCCCCGCAACAATGTACGGATTGCTTCGCATCGTCTTCCAAATCAAATCAGAGCGAAAGTTCTCGACCATCGCGATGATCGGCCCTTGGTCGATCCCCAGATAATCCGTATCGAACCACCCCACCCCAGGCACCACGTGCCCGTGATGCGGCGTGATCGGGAGCTGGAACGTCGGATTGTAGGAATCCACAAAGCCATAATTGGTAAAGAGATTGTCGCCGTACTTCTCGCGAATCGCGATCAGCGCGGGGACCGCAATCTCCGGCGCAAAGGGAACCGAGCCACCGGGCGCGGTCGCCGCGAGAGTGCCGTCGTCCATCACGTAGTCGGCGGCCGCGCCCCGCGCCGTGTAGGTGTGGAATGTTCTGCTACGGCCGTCGATGACTACGGTCGTGTCGTGCGGGCCATCATCGGCCGTCAATCCCCAGACGTTGGCTCCGTAGTCGTTCCAATGTCCGGGATTGTCGATCGCGTAGGACCGCTGAGAGTTGGTCGCTCGCCTCGAGTTCTCGAAGTAGTCGATCCCTTTGCCGCGCATGTACGCGTCCTGGATTCCCCGGAAGTCGATCCAGACGTGTGAATACTGGTGCCCGAAGAGCGATGGGAAGCTGACGAACGATTGTCCGTAGAAAGGCAGCCACACGTAGCTCTGCGTCCACGCGGTCCACCCCGCCGGATCGATGGAGTGCGTTGGCGAGCCGAGCGCGAGGATGTAGACGATCATGCCCTCGTCGTATCCTTTCCAATCGGAATCGATGAATCCGCTCTCCGGGTGCCAGCCCATGCTCACGAGAGGCGCGTTGTGCACCGCCCACTGCCAGTCTATCCGCAGATAGATCGAGTCGGCGTAGGCGCGAATGGCGCTCTCGGTGGGATCGGCGCCCGTGAAATACGACTGGCAGAAGAGAACGCCGCCAAGGAGCAGCGACGTATCTATGGTAGAGAGCTCGACCTGCCCGAAGCGATAGCCCGTCTGCATGTCGAGGAAGTGGTAGAAAAATCCCTTATAGCCGGTGACGTTGGTGGCTTGCGGTCCCTGGGGCGCGTTGTACATGAATCGCAGCGTATTCAAAGCTCGTTGCGCCGCGTCGGCGCGCGGAACGTATCCGCGCTCTACGCCGACAGGATACGCCGTGAGGGCGAAGCCTATCGCAGCCACACTGGAGAAGCTTTTCGTGGGCCAACGGTCAGGGGTGAGGCCCGTGTTGGGATCGCTCCGTTCCCAGAACCAGTTGAAGGTCCGTCGCTCGAGGGTGTCGAGAAATGCCGTCTGTCGCGTTGTGAGCGACGAAGGGGGCGTGGGGCCGCTGACCCCGGTGATCGACGTACTTGTCGCACAGGCGGACGCGAAAACGAATAATGCCGCTGAATATCGTCTGAGTGTCAACCGGAGGCCGAGCATCATCTTCCTTTGCGGTGATTTCAACTATGACTCCGGGGCAGAGTTCGTCCCGCTGAGCAGTGATTGAGGTTGCTCATGCAAACACCTGCCCGCAACCCCGCGATGGAAACGAGCCAATAAAATCGGCGCTGGCCGCATTGTGCCGCAGCCAGCGCCGATTCAGTCGTGCGCTCAAGTCATCTACCCGTCGTGCGGTAGAGTGAAATGAGGTTAGAAGTTGAGCTCTGCTCCCAGCTGGTATCTCCTTGCATCAGAGACCACACCGGTCGCCTTTCCGAAGTTTTTGACGTCGGTCGGGTCGCCGGTGTTGTAGGGGCCGAGATTG
>JBBQFZ010000154.1:0-2866 GCA_038322455.1 Gemmatimonadales bacterium
AACCGAGCCGCTCTGCATCATCTGCCGGCCCGCCGCGCCAACGCCTGCGTAGGTGAAATCGATCGGGATCCGAATGGTCGTCGAATCGTGGTTCTGCACGGTGAAGCGAGAGTCGAGCACTCCCGTGCCGAGCGGATTCTCTCCGACCAGCACCTTGTAGGTGAGGCGCGTCGCGTCGAGCTTGAATCCGTTTGGGTTGTAGACGTTGAGATACGCGTCCAGTGATCCGCCCGTGATGCCGAGTCCTCTCACGCGCAGATCCTTGAAAGTCACGATCGGCTCCTTGAATCCGCCCATCCCGAGGGACGCACATCCGGCGACCGCGAACACCGCCAGTGCTGTTGCCGCGAGCTTCGTCCTGCGACTTATGATGTTCCTCATTTGTCTTGCTCCTTGCGTTCGTCCGGCGAAGTTTTCGCCGAGCTTTCATTGTTCGGTCCGCTTCCGCTTTTGTCACCAGTAGGTGACGGCGGCGTGGACACTTTTGCCTTCAGGTCAGCCCACCATTGGAGGCGTTTCGCGACCTCCTTCTCGAATCCGAAGGGTCCAGGCTCGTAGAAGACGGCGCCGCGCAACTCCTCCGGCAGGTACTCTTGCGGGATGTATGCCTCTGGCACCGAGTGGGCGTACTGATACCCCTCGTGGTACCCCAGCTCCTTCATCCGGCGCGTCGGGGCGTTCCGTATGTGCATTGGAACCTGCGCCGCCGGGGTCTCCCGGGCAGCTTCGAGCGCCGCACTAAGTCCCCGATACGACGCGTTCGATTTGGGTGCCGTCGCCAGATAGATCACCATCTCGGCCAACGGCAAATAGCCCTCTGGCGGGCCAAGCATGTGAAACGCATCCCGTGCGGCGATGGCTAACTGCAGCGCCTGTGGATCGGCAAGCCCGATATCTTCTGCCGCCATCGCAATCGAGCGGCGGAAGATCGTCATCGGATCCTCGCCACCTTCGATCATGCGCGCCATCCAGTAGAGCGCCCCCTGTGGATCGCTGCCACGAAGTGATTTGTGAAACGCCGAAAGCATGTTGAAGTGGACTTCACCACTCTTGTCGTGGTGAGCGAAGCGCTTTTGCATCGCGTCTCGGGCAACCTGCAGAGTGACGCGGCCACCTTCACCGACGTGGTCGGCCGCTGCTTCCAGAACTGTGAGCGCACGGCGCGCGTCGCCATCGGCTTCGCGAGTGATGATCTCACGCGCATCGTCTTCGACCTCGAGATTCATTCCGCCGAGCCCCCGCTCATCGAGGAGCGCGCGATCTATTACGGCGCCGACGTCTCCAACGGTGAGCGGGTTGAGCACGAACACCCGCATGCGCGAGAGTAACGCGTTATTCAGCTCGAACGAGGGATTCTCAGTCGTCGCGCCGACTAGCGTGATCGTGCCTGCTTCGACGTGTGGCAGGAATGCGTCCTGCTGCGCCTTGTTGAACCGATGGATCTCATCGACGAAAAGAATCGTCTGACGGCCCATCTGGAGCCGCTGCTCCGCCTCTGCTACGACCTCGCGGACCTTCGGAATTCCTTCCGTCACAGCCGAGAACGGGACGAAGTCGCGATCGGTGTATTGAGCGATCAGTCTCCCGAGCGTGGTCTTCCCGGATCCGGGTGGTCCCCAGAAAACCATCGAGCTGACGCTTCCCTTCTCGATCGCGTCTCTCAGCGCCCTACCCGGCGCGAGGAGGTGTTCCTGACCGACGAATTCCTCGAGCGTCCTCGGACGCATGCGCGCCGCGAGTGGTTGCGCTGTTTCACGGGCGCTCCAGAGGCCCTCTTCGCGCGAAGAGACATTAGACGGTGCTCGTCGGTATTTCTTTGGCATACACTGGGCTATGGTGCAAAGGACTGGCCTAGGAGCCGCTCTGCAGCGCTTGGATGCGTGTTGCAAGGTAACGGTGCGGCGATCAACGACTTACGGTCTGGGACACTGGCGGAAGTGCAAGGGCGTCGCTAGGGTAAAGTTGAATGACGGCTCAATTCGACTAGCGGAGCTGCACTGGTACGAGGCTACCGGAATCGGAAGATATGAGTTCAAGATCAAAACCTACCTCGACTAAATCGTCTCGCGTGAAGCAATCCGCTTCCTCGCGGGCTCCGACTATGGTGATCTGTCTTTTGAACACCGGCTACGAGGTCTCGCTGGAGCCGAGGAAGATCTATGAGGTTCTTCGTGACCCCGACGCCGCCAAACATGGTCAGTTGAGAGTCGTCGACGAGTCTGGAGAGGACTATCTCTATCCTCAGTCTCATTTTGCGGCGATAGTGCTACCACGGTCGATTCGCAAAGCTGTACTCGCCGCGGGCTAGCCCGCAACGACGCGTCGAGCCAGGTAGTACAGGGCGCACCCAAAAAAGAAGCTGAGAGGAAGATTCCAGCCTCTCTTCCCCTGAAACTCCGGAACGAGATTCGACGCTCCCACATAGAGTGTCACGCCGGCGGCTAGGGGAAGTCCGTATTGCTGGAGGAGAGGCAGCTGCTCTGTCAACAATGCGCCGAGCAGGCTTGAGCCCGCCAATGCCGCGCTCGCTCCGAGCGCCGCTCCCCTGCTCTCGCCTGCCGCCAGAAAGAGGCTCGAGATCGCGAGCCCCTCCGGTAGCTTATGGAGCAAAATCGCCAGGAAGACGAGAACGCCGAGCGCTTGGCTCACCCCGAATCCGCTAGCGATCGCGACGCCATCGACGAAGGTGTGCAGCATCAGCCCCGCCAGCGCCGAGAAGCTCACGATCTTCGTGACATGATGGACTTCTTCGCCAAAGTGGAAGTGCGGAGCCAGCGTGTGCTGAGTGAGATGCACCAGCAGATATCCAATGAGGATCACGACCGCGGCGTTCGCCCCGTGAGTCAATATCGCATCGGGTGCGAGA
>JBBQFZ010000155.1:0-2834 GCA_038322455.1 Gemmatimonadales bacterium
TCCGCTCGGTACGGGAGGGTGCCTGGCACTCATCCCGGAGCCGCTCGACGACCCGCTTATCGTCGTCAATGGCGACCTCGTGACACAGTGCGATGTCGGGCAGCTATTGGACTTCCATGCGGATGGCGGATTCGCCGCAACGCTGGGCGTGCGACCGCATGCGGTCGAAGTACCATATGGCGTTGTGCATGCGTGCGACGGCAGGCTCGTCGGGCTTGCCGAGAAGCCGAGTTATCAAATACTGATCAACGCGGGCGTGTACGTTATCTCGCCGGACACGATCAAGCTCGTGCCGAGGAATGAGGAACACCCAATCACGGACCTTTTTGAGTCCTGTCTCCAGCACGGATTTCCCGTGGGCGTCTTCACTCTGGAGCAGGAATGGGTCGACGTGGGACGGCACGAAGATCTTCGACGCGCCCGGGGAGACCAGTGAGCTTGGCGGGGCGGAGAGTCGTGGTCACCGGCGCGGACGGCTTCATCGGGAGCCACCTTACCGAAAAGCTGGTTAGGGCCGGCGCGGAGGTGACTGCGTTCTGCTTCTATAATTCGGCCGGCTCTCTGGGATGGCTCGACAAATCCGAACCAGACGTCCTGTCGTCGCTCGACGTTCGGTTGGGCGACATCCGCGACGCCAGGTTCGTTGAGCAAGCCTGCCAGGGCGCGTCGGTCGTTTTCCATCTGGCGGCGTTGATCGCGATTCCATACAGCTACGCGGCGGCGGAATCGTTCATCGATACGAACGTTCGCGGGACTCTGAACGTGCTCGAGGCGGTAAGGCGGAGCCAGTGCGAGCTGCTCGTGCATGCCTCGACGAGTGAGGTGTACGGAACGCCTGACAGTCTTCCGATCGTCGAAAGTCACCCGCTCAAGGCGCAGTCCCCATATAGCGCGAGCAAGATTGCGGCTGATAAACTCTGCGAATCCTTCCACTGCTCCTACGGAGTCCCCGTCCTCACCTTGCGCCCATTCAATACATACGGCCCACGACAGTCAGCGCGCGCCATCGTTCCCACCATTCTAGCCCAGGCGCTGTCGGGGGGACGAACCATTCACCTCGGAAACCTCGCGCCGAAACGGGACCTTACGTTCATCAGTGACACCGTTCGCGGATTTGTCGCGGCGGGAGACGCGACGGGCCTGGCTGGTCGAACAATTCAGCTTGGCACGGGCCGATCCGAGTCAATAGCGGAGATGGTGCGTCTTGCGTCGGAGATCTGCGGAGTCGAGTTGCAGGTAGAAGAGGATGTACAGCGCCTCAGGCCCCAGGCGAGCGAAGTGATGGTCCTGCAAGCTGATCCTTCCCTGGCGCGCGAGCTATTGGGTTGGTCGGCCAAAACGACGCTCGAAGAGGGAATGATTCAGACGGCCGACTGGATGCGCTCCAATCTCTCCCGCTATGCCGCTGACCGATACTCGATTTAATTCCCTGGGGCCGGGCGCCGCCGCTGAAGAGGGCGGGATTCCGTTATGCGTCCCGCACCTCGGCGGGCGGGAGTCGGAGTATGTGGCGGAGTGCCTCCCGACGAACTTCGTCTCGTCGGTGGGGCCGTTCGTCCCTCGTTTCGAGCAAGCGATCAGCGACTTCCTGGGTGGGGTATCGGCGGTTGCAACGGTGAATGGTACGGCGAGCCTTCATCTCGCACTTCTCGCGGCCGGTGTGGAAGTTGACGACGAGGTGATGGTGTCAACGCTGTCGTTCATCGCGCCCGCGAATGCCATTCGGTACTGCGGTGCCTGGCCGGTGTTCATCGATTCGGAACCGGACTACTGGCAGATGAATCCAGCGGCCGTTGCGGATTTTCTGGAAACCCGCTGTGAATCGCTTGGAGGGGTCACCACGAATCGCTTTACAGGCCGCAGAGTACGGGCAATCGTTCCCGTTCACATACTTGGGCACCCTGTCGACATGGATCCCCTCCTTGAGCTCGCCCGCCGGTACGGGTTGGTTGTGGTCGAGGACGCAACCGAAAGCCTCGGCGCACGCTATCGCAACCGCACGGTTGGGACTCTCGGACAAATCGGGTGTCTGAGCTTCAACGGCAACAAGCTTATCACTACCGGCGGTGGTGGAATGGTGGTGACCTCTGATCGCAAGCTGGCTCAACGCTGCCGGTATCTCTCTACCCAGGCGAAGGACGACCCGGTCGAATACGTCCATGGCGCGATTGGGTACAATTACCGACTCAACAACATCGCGGCCGCCTTAGGCTGCGCTCAGATGGAGCGGATCGGCGAGCACATTTCTGCGAAGCGACGGATCGCGACGTCGTATGCAAGCGCGCTTAGCCAGATCAGGGGGCTCTCATTACCAGGCGAGGCGTCCTGGGCGCATGCAGTCTTCTGGCTCACGACGATTACAGTGGATCGTGGAGCCTACGGACTCGACAGCCGGGATTTGATGCGGACGCTTCAGTCGCGCGGGATTTCCACACGTCCGCTGTGGCAGCCACTGCACCTCTCGCCCGCGCATGCGAAGGCAAGGTCGAACAATCCTTTGCCGTGTCCGATAGCCGAACGAATTGCCGAGCAGGCGCTAAGCCTGCCGAGCTCAGTCGGCCTGACGACAGAAATGCAGTCCAGAGTCACCACCGCTTTGACAGAGACATCGCGGATACCCAAGACAACCTGATGCATCAGGCACCGCCGCCGGCGTCGTGGCGCAACAAAGTTCTCAGGGACACCGCGATGCTCAACGGCGCGGCTTTGACAGCGCAGGGGGCTGGTGTCGTTCAATCGCTGATAGTGATGCGACTGCTCGAGCCCAGCGTGTACGGTATTTGGCTCGGGCTGTTCATTATTTTGACTTACGGAGGGCTCGCGCACTTCGGGAC
>JBBQFZ010000156.1:0-2801 GCA_038322455.1 Gemmatimonadales bacterium
TGGTACAGAAGCGCCACAAACCGAAAACGTCCCATCGGGAGCACCCGATAAGACGTTATCCGATAATCGTTTCGTAAGTAGCTGGGGGGAGACTCGAACTCCCGACCCCGGCATTATGAGTGCCGTGCTCTAGCCAGCTGAGCTACCCAGCCGCAACTCCAATCTGCTTCTAACCCGCGCACAGAAATAGGCGCAACGACTCGCATTTACTGACACAAACGGCCAGCCCTCTCGGACCGGCCGCGTATGTCGAACATATGGCGGGGGCGGGATTTGAACCCGCGACCTTCGGGTTATGAGCCCGACGAGCTACCAGGCTGCTCCACCCCGCGATAAGGAGCGTAACCTAATCACCGAGGAGAGTCGCCGGAAGGGCTTGGACCGTCGCCAAAACGATAAAGAACCTCTTTATCGCCGCGCACCATACCGAATTCCTCGCGCGCTATCCGCTCCATCGTGGCGCTGTCGCCTTTCACCATCCGCAGATACCGCGCGAGCGAGTCCACCTGCCGCTGGAGAGAATCCACTTCGTACGTCAGGGCGTGATTCCGCCCGTTAAGGACGTACAGATCCCTTGTGCTGTACTCCCCGCCCTGCACCGCGAAGAAAATTGCGCCGGCCAGGAGAGCCCACCAGATGATTCGCTTCATTTCACGCTACAGACTCGCCCGACGTCTGTTGGGCAACGGGACAAGCCCTACAATCCGTAAATAGCCCCGCCCGGGTATTCCGCGACCGCACCTAGCTGCTCTTCGATGCGAAGGAGCTGGTTGTACTTGGCGACGCGATCCGTCCGGCTGGCCGAGCCCGTCTTGATCTGACCGGCGCTCGTCGCAACGGCGAGATCGGCGATGAACGTGTCCTCAGTCTCCCCCGAACGATGCGAGATGATCGACTGATAACCGTTGGCCTTTGCCATCTCGATCGCCTCGAGCGTCTCGGTCAGTGTGCCGATCTGATTCAGCTTTATGAGGATCGCGTTTGCGACGTCCGATTCGATTCCGCGCGCGAGGCGCTCGGTGTTCGTGACGAAGAGATCGTCGCCCACCAGCTGAACGCGATCGCCAAGTGCCGCGGTGATTTTCGCCCATCCATCCCAGTCGTCTTCCGCGAGCCCGTCCTCGATGGAGACGATCGGATATTCATCGAGCCATTTGCCATACATCTCGACCATGCCGTCGGAATCGAGCGCACCCGCGCCACTCTTCTTGAACGTGTACGTGCCGTTCTTGAACAGCTCC
Organism: Gemmatimonadales bacterium; assembly: GCA_038322455.1. GTDB lineage: Bacteria > Gemmatimonadota > Gemmatimonadetes > Gemmatimonadales > Gemmatimonadaceae > UBA4720. The sequence goes on from JBBQFZ010000156.1 coordinate 1,242, forward strand.
GACGCAGCCGGATCGAGCGCGATGGCGATCTCGGTGCCCGGCGCGTAGCCCGCGGCCTCTATCGCCTCCACGACGACGCGCAGCGCTTCCTCATCGTTCTTGAGATCGGGGGCGAATCCGCCTTCGTCGCCCACACCCGTAGAAAGCTTGCGCTTGACCAGCACTTTCTTGAGCGCGTGAAACACCTCGGCGCCCATCCGCAGCGCTTCGCGAAAGCTCGCGGCGCCGATGGGCACGATCATGTATTCCTGGAAATCGACGGTGTTGGTCGCGTGCGCACCGCCATTGAGAATGTTCATCATCGGGACGGGCATGGTGCGCGCCATGGGGCCGCCGAGGTATCGATAGAGCGGGAGGCCAACATCCATGGCCGCGGCGCGCGCATTCGCCATCGAGACGGCGAGGATCGCGTTCGCGCCGAGCTTGCCCTTGTTATCAGTGCCGTCGAGCTCGATCATGGTGCGGTCGATCACTATCTGATCGCTCGCCGAAAGACCGTTGAGCGCGGGCGCGATCCGCTCCTCCACACTCTGCACTGCCTGCTCGACGCCCTTGCCGAGATATCGTTCGGCATCGCCGTCGCGCAGCTCCAGCGCTTCGTGCTCACCCGTCGAGGCACCACTCGGAACCGCCGCGCGTCCAAACGCCCCGCTGGCGAGTGTGACGTCCGCTTCGATTGTAGGGTTGCCGCGGCTATCCAGAATCTCGCGGGCCTTGATGTCCACTATGCTCGACATTTTCTCGTTGTTGTTTCGTTCGCTATCGTGTTTCGGTCGGGCTCTCGTCCGAAGAAAGCAGCTCGACCGATGAGGAGAGACGTGAGACTGGTGTGGGCAGCGGCTCGACTCCGTAGATATCGCGCATCGCATCGGCCATCCGCGTTCGGACGGTCTGCATCAGCGCCTCGCGGTGATCGTAGTCCACACTTGCAGTGCTCACGGGCTCGAGCAAATGTACATCAATCGTGCCCGGATGAGCCCAAAGTGTCCCCTTGCGCAGGATTTCTATGGTCCCGTGCACGATGATCGGGACGATCGGAACCCCGGCCGCGATCGCCAGCACGAACGGCCCCTTCTTGAAAGGCCGAAGCGGGTACGCAAAGCCACGCGTGCCCTCCGGAAATACCACCACGGAGTTCCCACGCTTGATTCGTTCGGCAGCGACCTCGTAGGCGCCGAACGCCGCCTTCCTGTTTTCCCGCTGGATCTCGACCATCCCCGCCGCGCGCATCGCTTTACCAAAGATCGGCACTTTGAATAGCTCGGCCTTGGCGACGAACTTGTTGCGTGGGAGCGAAGTGGCGAGCGCGGGCACGTCGAACCAGCTCACATGATTGGACGCGAAAATGTACGGCTCGCCGCGCGCCGCATTCTCGAGCCCGTGAACACGGACCTTCACCCCGGCCGCCCACAGAACGGCCGCGGACCACCATCGTGGTGCCATATCGAAGATTCCGCCGGGCTTGTCCTCGACGCCGAGTAGTCCCGCCACGATTACCGACAGCCCTACGACTATCGTGGAAATGCCCACGGCGATGAACGTGAGCACTGTTCTGAAAAA
>JBBQFZ010000157.1:0-2795 GCA_038322455.1 Gemmatimonadales bacterium
CAGGCTCTCGTGCTCGACCTCGCTGTAGAGCCTCGGCTTCCAGTTGTAGCTGAGATCGTTGCCGATGAGGGAGAGATTGAGCGTGCGGCGCGCGAGGATGCCAACTCCGTAGCCGCGGATGCGCGCGTTGACGATGCGCACGTTCCGGCCGCCTTCGACGCGGATGGCCACTCCGCGCGCGAGATCGGGCGCGGAGTCGGGCGCGATTCCCTCCAGCGTGGCGCCCGCGAAGTCGAGGGTGATGTCGCTGCCGCGGATCGTAATCACCGCCGAATCGAGGGAGGCTGGCGAGGGCAGGCGGTAGACTCCCGGAGCAACGCGCGCAGACTGCGTGACCACGAGTCCCGCCCGAAGCTGGATCGTCGGCGGGGGGGCGGTACGGGAAGACTGTCCCTGCAAAGCGGGGACGACTCCCAGCGACAGACACAGTAGTACCAGGCGATTTTGCGAATGCATCGGCCAAAGCTACTTCACGGTGATGAATCCTGTTCCGCGCCCGAAGCTCGCTCGTCCTGATAGGTAGCACATTTCACCAGAGATCGGCGCCTTCGGTGTGCCGGGGGAAGCGCTTGAAGAAATTCTGCAACTTTTGTGGGGAGCCGATAGCGGACTCGGCAAAGGAGTGTCCACAGTGCGGATGGAATCGCGCGCAAGACGGTCCCCCATCTTCGGATCCGGCTGACCAGAAAGCGCGAATCGGCGTTGCGATCGGACTCGTAGTCGCGTACGCGATCATGTGGACGCTCATACAGGGTGCACCCGATATCGCGCTCGCGAAATCCGTAAAAGCCCCTGTCTTCGCTGCTCCCGAGAACGCTCCCGAACCGACCCAGTACGAGCCTGCGTCGGGACAGCCCGTATCTGTCGGCCTGCTGCCATCAGCTGCCACCGTGGCGGCCGCGACCGCTGTCGCCGGCACAAAAATTCTGACGATAAAAGTCGCCGACGACAAAGCCGCCCACATTCAGGCTCACGACGCACTCGACTACTCATTCGTCCTCCCGGAGACGGATCAGAAATGCCGGCTCGTGGGGCAGCTGCACGGCAGCGGCGGATTCCAGCGCGAGCTCGAGACGTTCCTCCTCACCGATGAAGAATATTTCTTCTGGCACGCAAACCCCGCCGCCATTCCGCACTCGTTGTGGGATACGATTCGCGGCTCGGAGACGCTGCTCAACTATCAGCTCCCGGGCGCGGGGAATTATCACCTCGTGATCTCGAACGCGATGTCCCCGACGAGCAAGATCGTCCTCGTGAAAGCCCAGGTTAAGTGCGCCTAGTAGATCCCACCGCGACAAATCCAAGACGGTGGCCGCCGATCCTTCCCGGCACGTTCATGGTAATGGTAGTGGAGCCCGCGGGGTCGCACTGACCCCATTCAGGCCCCGTTGTTCCCGTATCTGGAGATGCGCCCCCCTCTGGAATCCTTCGACGCGCGTCAACAGTTTTCGATGACGCAATCTCGACGAACCAGAAGGTCCGCTCTCAATCTCCGGTACAGCGATGAAAAATTCCATTCAATCGATCTCGAAGCCGCACGACGGCGCCAATAGGACTTCTCACGCGTTCCTCTTCAAAATGGCGATCGCGTCGGCAGCCGTCGCTGGCTGCGCGCCGATCGCGCGCATAACGCGGTCTGCCCCTTCGCCCGCCGGCACGGGGAGCTCGAATCCTCTTTTTGTCGAGAGCACGCTCCCATATCACGCGCCTCGCTTCGATCTGATCCGGAACGCGGACTACCAGCCCGCGCTCGAAGAAGGAATGCGACAGCACCTCGCCGAGACAGACTCCATCGCCAAGCAGACTCGGCCGCCCAATTTCGCAAATACGATCGTCGCCATGGAAAAATCCGGAGCGCTGCTGGCGCGCGCGTCGAAGACGTTCTTTGGCGTGATCGCCGCGAACACCAATGACACGCTTCAGAAGGTACAGTCGATCGTGGCGCCCAAGCTCGCTGCCCACAACGATGCCATCTATTTGAACGATCAGCTGTATCAACGTGTGAAGAACATCTACGATCGCCGCAACGAGAGCAACTTCACGCCCGAGCAGCTGGCGCTGGTCGAGCGCTATAACCGCGACTTCGTTCGCGCCGGCGCCCGCCTGACCGAGCCCGACAAGATCCACATCCGCTCGCTCAATCAGGAGCTCTCAACTCTCTCGACCGATTTCTCCAACAAGCTGCTCGCGGGCACCAAGGTCGGCGCGCTCGTGGTAGACAAGGTCTCTGATCTCGACGGACTCTCGCCCGACGCGATCGCGACGGCCGCGCAGGCCGCAAAGGATCGTGGACTCACCGGGAAGTGGGTGCTTCCACTGCGGAACACGACTCAACAGCCCGCCCAGGCGGTGCTGAAGAATCGCGCCGTCCGCCAGCGGCTGTTCGAGCTTTCATCGATGCGCACCGAGCGAAGCGACAGCAACGACACGCGGACCACCATCCGCCGCATGGCGGAGCTTCGCGCCGAAAAGGCGAAGCTGCTGGGCTATCCAACCTGGGCCGCGTACGTGCTGGAAACTCAGGGCGCGAAGACCCCCGAGAACGCCATCAAGCTGCTCACCGACCTGGCCCCAGCGGCAACCGCGCGAGCGCGGGTCGAAGCGGCGGACATGCAGAAGCTGATCGATGCCCAGGGCGGAGGCTTCAAGCTTCAGCCGTGGGACTGGCAGTACTACGCCGAGCAGGTGCGAAAGGCGAAGTATGATCTCGACGAATCGCAGATCATGCCGTACTTCGAGCTGAACAACGTGCTTCAGAACGGAGTATTTGCCGCGGCGAACCGCCTCTACGGGCT
>JBBQFZ010000158.1:0-2700 GCA_038322455.1 Gemmatimonadales bacterium
CTCCCGTCGATTAACATCCAGATCGACTACAACGGCCCGAACGTCGCTGGAGGTTTTTCCACTCTGGTATTCGAGCCGGTTTACAATCCTGACGAGGGCGCGATTCAGTCCGGCGTCTGGCAGACTTGGCAGGGAATCCCGGGAATCTGGTGGTCGACGCGCCCGATCAATGGCGTCTGCGCGGTAGCGTGCTACGTGTCGTGGAGCACTATCGTCGCGAACAATCCCGATGCTACGATCCTGGGCGGATTCGGCGTGAACCAGGGCTCAGGCAGCGGCGGACTGGTCGCGGCAACCGACGCGCTTATCATCGGAGCGAACGGGAACACGTGGACCTACAATTTCGAGCCGTTCCGCACACCGACGACGAAGGACGATTGCAAGGACGGGGGCTGGCAGAACGTAAGGGCGGCCGATGGGTCGGCGTTCAAGAACCAGGGCCAGTGCGTTAGTTACGTCAACCATGGCGACGGCAACGGCAACGACTAACTGCAACGACTAACTGCAACGACTAACTGCAACTGAACACTACCTGCTGGGGGCCGTGGGCGGAGCGGCTCGTGGCTACGGGCTGGCTGTTAATCGAATCTAGAAACAGCCCGCAGCACAAGGCCGGCCCGCCATTAGCCCCCGGCCGGTAGTGTTCAGTTGCAGTTCCTCTCTCTAGACTCGCGGCCCAGCAATCCGATCCAGATCGTCCAATCCCGCGAGCACGTCGCGAGGCTTGGATCCATCGGGCGGCCCGAGGATCCCCGCCGCGTGCAACTGATCGATAATTCGAGCTGCCCGACCGTACCCCACCTTTAGCCGCCGCTGCAGCAACGAGGTCGAGCCCTGCTGATGTTGTATCACCACCTCAGCCGCCTCGCGAAATAGCTTGTCGCGATCGGCGTCGTCCAGATTGTCGCCGTCGCTGCCGCTTGCCTCCTCCGCTTCCCTCTTCCTGATCGACTCGACGATGTCGGGCTCGCTCGACGTTTCCTCGAGGAAGAGTCCCTGCGCCTCGAACTCCGCTTTCCTCTGCTCGCGGCGCAGCTCGTACCAACCCATCAGTCTCTCGGTGTCCTCGCTCGAGATGTAGGCGCCCTGGAGACGCGCCGGCTCGGATTTCCCGGGTTGTATGAAGAGCATGTCGCCGTTCCCGAGCAGCGATTCGGCGCCCATTCCATCGAGAATCGTGCGGCTGTCGATCTGCGACGCCACGCGGAACGCGATTCTGCTTGGGAAGTTCGCCTTGATGAGGCCGGTGATGACATTCACGCTCGGACGCTGCGTCGCGAGGATGAGATGTATTCCAATCGCGCGCGCTTTCTGCGCGAGCATCGCGAGTGGCGTTTCGATCTCGCCCTGCACCGTCATCATCAGGTCCGCGAGCTCGTCGATGATGAGCACGATGTAAGGGACGATACCGCCCTTGTACTCCAGATTTTCGAACGCGACGTCGTTCCGCTTGGCGTTCCGGAGCTTGGCGCCTTCCGCCACCTTGCGGTTGAAGTCCTGGATGTTGCGCGCGCCGTTCGCCGCGAGCAGCTCGTAGCGGTCCTGCATCTCGAGCACCGCCCACTTGAGAACAGCGGCGGCATCGCGATTGTCCGTCACGACTTTATGCCGCAGGTGCGGCAGCACATTGTACACCGAGAGCTCGACCATTTTGGGATCGACCATCAGGAAACGCAGCGTCGTCGGCGTGTGGCGGTAGATAAGGCTCGTGATCAGCGTGTTGATGCACACCGATTTTCCGGAACCGGTGGCGCCGGCTATCAGCAGATGCGGCATCTTCGCGAGGTCGGCGATGATTGGACGCCCCTCGAGATCCTTCCCCAATGCGATGGGCAGCGCAGCGCGCGCGCTCATGAAATCGCGCGACTCGATCATCTCGCGAAATGCGACCATCTCGGGATTCGGGTTCGGCACTTCGACTCCGACTGCTCCTTTCCCCGGAATCGGCGCGACGATGCGAATGCTCTGCGCGCGCATTGCGAGCGCGAGATCGTTCGAAAGGTTCGCGATCTGCCGCACCTTCACCCCCGCGGCTGGCGCGACCTCGAACTGCGTCACCACCGGGCCCGTCGTCCGGCCTACGAGATCTCCCTCGACCCGGAATGTCCGAAGGGCATCCATCAGCTTTACTCCCATCGCGTCCAGCTCGCGTTTGCCAATGTCGGCATTGCGCGGAGGCGGCGGCGTGAGCAGCTCGGGCGACGGAAGATCCTCGTCCGTGAATGTGAGCGAATCCGCGTCGCTTGCGTCGATCTCGCCGGCAATTTTCTGCGCGAGCTTCGCGGCCTGCGATGCGCGCGTCTTTCTCTCCTTCCTCTTCTCGATCGGAATCATCGGCTCTTCGCCGGCCGAGATGTCGTCCATGAGTGAGTGATCTATCGCGGGCATCTCTTCGGGAGATGGCTCGAGAATCACCGTTCTCATGGCAGCCCTGTCGGCGACGACGATCTCCTTCGCGGGATCCAGACCCGCGCGCTCGGCGGGCGTGGGGGCGGTTCCATCGGCGCGCACTACGCGCACGCCGACGAGCACGCGAACCGGATTCCATGACAGAGTAGCAGCCATGAGCGCGCTCAGGCTGATCGCCAGGACGATCCAGGCTCCCGCGGCTCCGGCGAACTGTAGCAGGTAGAAAGCGGCAAAGGATCCCCAGATTCCGGCGAGCGCCGTCGCTTCGCGCAGTCCGCCCTGCGCCAGACC
>JBBQFZ010000159.1:0-2680 GCA_038322455.1 Gemmatimonadales bacterium
CGCCAACATCACGCGCGAGAGCTCTCCTCCTGATGCTACGCGCGCAAGCGGTCGGTCCTCGTGTCCCACATTCAGGGCCACGCGAAACTCCACATCCTCGGCGCCCTCCGCCGTCGGCTCGTCGCGCGAGATGAGGGCGACGGTGAACTTGCCGTCCGGCATCCCGAGCTGCGGTAGCAGCGCATCGACTGATTTGGCGAGCTTCTTACCCGCCAGGAGTCTCATGTCTGAAAGTCTCTCCGCTTCGCCAGACAGACGCCGTCTCGCCTCTACTTCCCGCGCCGTGAGGTTGGCCAAATCGAATTGCGCGGTATCGATGAGATCGAGCTCGGCTCGCGCCGACCGGCCTGCCTCGATCACGTTGTCGAGCGTCGGGCCGTATTTCTTGAGCAGGCCGAACAGTCGATCGCGGCGCTGTCGGACTTCTTCCAGGCGCGAGGGGTCGAGATCGACCGAGCCCGCGTAGTCTTCAACGCTGCGAGCGAGCTCCTGAAGCGCATAGAAACCGGCATCGAACAGCTCCTGCATTCGCGCCGCCGACGGATCGATTCTCTCTATCGAAGTGAGCGGGCGCTGCGCGGCGCCGAGCTGGCCAAGCACGCTCGCTTCTTCGCCCGACAGAAGATCGTTCAGTGTCGTGGCGAGCGTCCGCAGCTCGTCGGCGTTCTCCAGAACCCGGGCCTCGTCCTCGAGCTTGGTGTCTTCGCCGGGCGAAAGACGCGCGTCCTCTATCTCCTTTGCCACGTGCCGCAAATAGTCGGCGCGCTTCTCCGCCTCGGCGCGGCGCGAGGTGAGCGTGGTGATCTCGCGACGCACCGTCGATAGCTCTCCATGCGTACGCCGCACCTGATCGGCCAGCGTCTCCGCGCCTCCGAACGCGTCGAGAATGCGGCGCTGTGATTCGCCATCGAGAAGCGTCTGGGCGTCGTGCTGGCCGTGAAGATTCACGAGCTGGCGGCCGATCTCCGCGAGCACAGTGGCCGTCACCGGAGCACCGTTGATCCACGCGCGTCCCCTGCCACCCGTGGCGATCTCGCGCTTCAGCACGAGCGTATCGTCTTCGACCTCGATGCCTTTCTCGTCGGCGAGCTTGGCGATTCCGCGCACACTCGATACGTCGAACACGCCTTCGACCGTGGCCTTTTCTGCCCCCGACCGAATGAGATCGGCGCTCGCCCGCTCGCCGAGCAAGAGGCCAAGCGCGCCGACGATGATGGACTTGCCGGCACCCGTCTCGCCGGAGAGAACGTTGAAGCCCTCGCCCAGGGGAAGCGTCACCGATTCGATGATCGCACAATTCCGGATGCGCAGCTCAGTCAGCATCAGAGTGACTCGTTGGGCAGTCCTCCCCAGCCCAGCTTGACCCTCATCCGTTCGAAAAACGTGGCGCCTGGGAAGCGAACGATGCGCACCGGGTTGTCCGCCTTTTTCACTATGAGCTTCTCGCCTTTGACGAAGCTGGTACCGACCTGTCCGTCGACTGTGACGAGAAGCTCGGTTGGAGTCTCATTCGCTTCCACCGTCACCTCGGCGTCGGCCGGAATCACGAGGGACCGCACCGCCAGCGTATGCGCTGAGACAGGCGTGATGATGATCGACTCGAGCGTCGGGACAACGACGGGCCCGCCGGCGGAAAGGCTGTACGCGGTCGATCCCGTCGGAGTGCAAATCACGATGCCATCAGCGGCATAGGTCCCGATGCTTTCGCCATCGACAGAGATGTTGAGCCTTACCACGCGGGCGAAGCCACCCTTGTGAAGGACGAAATCGTTGAGCGCGCGCCATTGTTTCCGCGCCACACCCTCCGGACTGATCGCACGAGCGCTGAGCGCCATGCGCGGCTGCGCGACGTACTCGCCGCTAGCCAGGTTTTTCAGCGCCGCCTCGAAGTCCTCACTCTGGCAGCTCGTAAGAAAACCGAGACGTCCAAGATTGACGCCCAGAATCGGAATGTCCCGCCCATCCAGGAAGCGCGCACCGCGAAGAAGAGTCCCATCTCCTCCGAGCGTGACGAGCGCGTCCAGCTGCGTTGGATCCTCCAGTCGAGCGCCCTTGCCTGCTACTTCATGCAAACCCTGCTCGAGCAGTGGCTCGATTCCGAGCGACGGCGCGACACGAAAGAGCGTGCGAAGTATTTCCGGAAGCTCGTCGTAACCCTGATGCCCAATGACACCAAGCCGCATCAGACGGCGCGAAGGTGGGTGCCCCGCGAGCTCTCCATTCCAAACGCTTCGCTTACGCGGCGCGCAATGCCGTGCGCGTCAAGACCGAGGCCCGCCAGCTGCCTTGCTCGCGGCGCCTGATCCACGAAAGAGTCCGGCACGCCGTGGGCGACGACCTTGACCGCGCGATCCATCTCACCGACCACGGCGGACATGTGCGCCCCAAAGCCGTTGACGACCGTTCCCTCTTCGACGACGAGAATATTGCGGTGATCGCGGATGATCTCCGCGAGCGCCCGCTCGTCGTGCGGCTTGAGGTAGCGGCAGTTCACCACGGTAACGCTCACACCACTGTCGTTCAGAATCTCCGCGGCGGTGAGCGATGGAAGCACCATCGTGCCCACTGCGAGGATGGCGACGGCTTGCTCAGCGTCCCGAGCCCCAACGCTGGCGCGACGCAACACCTCCCACGTCGCGTGAGGGATGGCCTCGATCTCGGACGCCGGCGGGACGATATC
>JBBQFZ010000160.1:0-2488 GCA_038322455.1 Gemmatimonadales bacterium
GGTCGTGATCCGTGACCTTGGCGAGCGCGACTGACAGATCGTGTCCATTCACTATCTCACGCGTCGCCACATCCGATCGACGCAGCATCCAGTTCTTCGGATATGAGATGTACGCGACGACCTCGGGGGTGCTCACACCACTCGCGCGCAAACGCAGCGAAGCGATCAGCTCACGGAATCCCCGCGTCGGCAGGACAAAGAGATCCTTGTTGATCTTTGCCATCCAGCCGCCGCGCATGTTGTGCCGAACCACCACGCGTCCGCACGAGCCCGGGAGATTGACCGCGAACACGGGCGCCCTTCCCATGAGCGGAACCGCGTCGGGCTGCCTCGCCGCGTACTCGTAGAGCGGTTCCTTTTCCAGGACGCCCCTGATGCTCGCCGCGCACGACACGGTTGCCACCACGCGCGCGCTGCCGACCTGAAAGCGATCGTAGGAAGGAATCGCGATGACGGCCACTACTTGTGCCGCTTCCGCGCCTGGCGGACCGATGCGATCGCGTTCAGGAGTGCCTGCGCCTTGCTCTGGGTCTCGTCCCATTCCTTCTCGGGGACGGAGTCGGCGACGATTCCGGCACCAGCCTGGACCGACGCCATCCCGTCAGCGATGATGCACGTTCTGATCGTTATCGCCAGATCCATTCGCTTCCCCCCAGCCGCGATGTAGCCGATCGCCCCAGCATATGGGCCTCGCGAAGCCGGTTCCAGCTCATCGATGATCTCCATCGCGCGGATCTTGGGTGCCCCCGTCATCGTACCAGCAGGGAACGTAGCTCGAAATACGTCGAGCGCCGACAACCCGTCATTCAGGTCGCCCTCTACCTGACTCACAATGTGAAGCACGTGTGAATACTTCTCGACCTTCATCAGCTCGGTGACTTTGACCGTCCCGTACTTCGCCACGCGACCGACGTCGTTCCGGCCGAGGTCGACCAGCATCACGTGCTCGGCGCGCTCCTTCTCGTCGGCGAGAAGATCGGCGGACAGCTCGTCATCCTGAGCGGGCGTCGCGCCGCGGCGCCGTGTGCCCGCGATAGGCCGTAGCGTGATGTGAGAATCCGACACGCGAACGAGCAGCTCCGGAGAGCTGCCGACGATCTCGACGCCATCCAGGATGAGATGGTACATGTACGGCGACGGATTGATCGCCCTCAGCGCCCGGTAGAGATCGGCCGGCTCGAAATCCAGCGGTATGTCAATGCGTCGGGATAGCAGCGCCTGGAAGCAGTCGCCCGCGCGGATGTATTCCTTGATCCGGTCGACGTGCGACAGAAAGTCCGCGCGGGCGTAGCTCGATTTTCCGATTACGGGCGCCGCCGTCAGGTCTGGCGAGATCGATTCCATTCGTCCGACTGCGCGCAGCCGCGCCAGAATCTGCTCGAGCTCCGCGTTCGCGCCGTCGTACAGCGATCGCAGATCCGCGTCGGCTGTGCCATTTGGGACCGGTACGGATATCACGACTCTCGCCTTTCCATGGAGATTGTCGAGAATCACCAGCGAGCGCGTGAAAACGAACACCGCATCGGGAACCCGTATGCCAAGGGGCGGTCGATTGGGGAGTTTCTCGATGAGGCGTACGATGTCGTAGCTGAAATAGCCGACCACACCGCCCCAGAAGTCTCCCAGCTCGGGGACGTCGGCAGCTTTGACGCCTTCGACGAGCGTCGCGAGGTCGGCGAGCGGATCGGATGGATGTCGAGCGCTGTGCCAACCCAGCTCGGCCGTCCAGTCTTCGACGACTCCGTTCGAAAATCTCCACGCCGCCCGCGGCTCTGACCCGAGGTAAGTGTACTGCGACCAGGTCTCTCCGCCGGCGGGTGCAGATTCGAGGAGGAACGCGAATGGCCCGCGGCTGATCTTTGCGAACGCAGAGACCGGAGTATCCGTGTCGAGGAGACAGTCCTTCCATACCGGCACGAGCGTCGCGGTTTTTGCGCGCCGCCTGAACTCCGCCAGACTCATTGCCTCGCCTGTGTTCGTTTCACTCGCGATTGTTCCCCCCGCACTTGGTCCGCAACTAACTTTCCTGCATGAAGCTTCGCGCTACAGTCCTTCTCGCCGGACTCGCCGTGGCCGGCAAACTCGAGGCGCAGGCGTGGAACGATCCGCGCACCCGCGCGCTGGTCGAGCGCGCGACCGACCGCAGGACGAGCCAGCTCGCCGACACCGCTCTCGTCGACTACAAGGCCACCGCGCACGGGTACGTCACTTTCCTCGCCCAATTTGGAGAAGGATTCCCCCAGCCGCCAAAGATCGTGAAAGCCGACGAGCTTGGGCTGGAAGTCTATTGGCGCGCTCCCGATCTCAGCAAGCAGCGAATAATGGGGCGTCGCGACACGCTGCTTCTGCCCACCGATATCAACTACCATCGCGACCACCTGGGAATCGTCCAGAACAATTTCAGAAACGTCATCCGAATAGGCGAAGGCGATGAGGTCAAGGACGTTCCGCATCCACTTTCTCCTGTTGGCCTCCAGGAATACGACTA
>JBBQFZ010000161.1:0-1696 GCA_038322455.1 Gemmatimonadales bacterium
TGCGATCGAGGGATGCCGGCACGCTTGGACAGCTTCCGGCCGCCGAGGCATCAGAGACGAGGCTCCAACAGAACTCGGACGCATTGCGCACTCAGGGAGCTTCGCTGCGCGCGGAGTACCAGCAGGCGCGAATTGCCGAGGCCGCCGAGGTCGGGCAGGTGGAGATCGTCGATTTGGCGACGCGCGCGAGCGTCGTTCAGGTCAACGGTCCGCGCTTCATCATCTTTGCACTGTTGCTCGGGCTACTGGCGGGTGCAGTGCTGGCTATTCTGCTCGAGCAAGCCGACCGAACCGTCAAGCAACGAGACGACGTCGAGTCGTCGCTTCACGTGCCGGTACTGGGGACGATTCCGCGCATTGGCGGCGACGAGCTGCGGCGAGGCCGCTTCCCTGCTCTGACGCAATTCGCCCATCGCGTGGATCCGCGCAAGAACAATCAGGGTAGTGTCGCACTGACCACAGTCGCTCAATCACGCACCCCAGCGGCTGAAGCGTTCAGGCAGCTTGCAACGAGTCTTATCTATTCCCGCACGTGGGAATCCGCCCGGCGCATCCTCGTAACGAGCCCCACCGAGGGAGACGGAAAGACGTCAATCGCCGCCAATCTGGCGATCACTCTGGCCAACCAGAGATTCCGTGTGCTGCTGGTCGACTGCGACGTCTATGGAAAGCAGCACAGCCTGTTCAACCTTCCTTCCTCGCCGGGTGTGTCGGAAGTGGTTCTCGATGGTCTGGCTCCCAGCGATGCGCTCCAGCAGAGCGGCGTCGTCGGGCTCTCCGTGATGACATCGGGAAAAGTTCCGGCGAAGACCAGCGACATAATCGGTAGCGGGCGGATGCGTGCAATGCTGAACGACATGGCGAAGGACTTCGATCTGCTGGTGCTCGATTGCTCGCCGATACTCGCTTTGGCGGACTCCGCCATCCTGAGCGTCAACTCGGATGCAGTGCTTCTGGTGGTGAGGGCCGGTCATACAGCTTCATCAGCAGCCGCGGAGGCCATGCGCCACCTCTCGACTGTCGGAGCGCGCGTCACCGGCGTCGTGTTGAACGATCCTGAGGAGCGGGCCCGCGAGTACGGCGGTTACGGGTACGGCTACGGGTACGGCTACGGTTACGGAGCACCAAGCACGTAGGGGGCCTGGCGCTGCAGGTTTCCGAAGGTGGCGAATATGGTCCTCAGATCCTTCAACAGTTGCCTGCCTGGGGCAATAAACTGGATGAGCTCCTCAGTTTTCAAAGTCACACCGGGTGAGATGACGTTGGTGAGGCGGCGACCGCAAGTACTAGAGTACGTCGCGTTGCCCACACCGGAGCGGCCGAAAGTATTGGAGCTGTTGGCTGGCGCTACGGACTGGCGTCAATCGGGTCTCGCATCAGCCACGTGTGCGATCGCCTGATTTCGCTCCCAAAAGTTGGAGTCGGCGGGCGCCCGGTAGAACAGATGTCCAGAGATGGCGAAGGCCACTGAGTCCAATTGTAGACACATCCCGACCAGTCCCCGACTTGACGCGACGAACCACCTGCCGAAAGCACACCGAGGCCCGATACACCTCATACCACCGGAATCCTGCCATCATCGTCGCCCTCGTTGCCGCAGAGAGCCGCGAGTCGCTCACAAATTTATGCCGCACATAATAGAGGCAATTATTCTTTCGCGTTGCATTTCCACTCGAGTTGGTCCCGTGCAGTCGGT